>JAYSQK010000606.1:0-2038 GCA_043721555.1 Frankiales bacterium | reverse complement strand
CCGACCGTGGTCCCCCCCGCCGCTTCGGCGGACGCGGGCAACCGGCCACCGGAGACCTTCCTCGTCCAGCTGGACGTGTTCGAGGGTCCGTTCGACCTGCTCCTGGCCCTCATCGGCAAGCACCAGCTCGATGTCACCGAGGTGGCCCTGTCCAAGGTGACCGACGACTTCATCGGCCACCTGCGCGCCCTGGGCGCGGCCTGGGACCTGGGACAGGCCACCGAGTTCCTGGTCGTCGGTGCCACCCTGCTCGATCTCAAGGCGGCTCGGCTGTTGCCGGGAGCGGACGTCGAGGACGAGGAGGACCTCGCGCTGCTCGAGGCCCGCGACCTGCTGTTCGCCCGGTTGCTGCAGTACCGCGCGTACAAGCAGGCCGCGGCGCACCTGGCCGACCTCCTGGGCACTGAGGCGCGCCGCTATCCGCGCCGGGTGTCGCTCGAGCCCCGCTTCGCCGGACTGCTCCCCGAGGTCCTGCTGGGCCTCGGTCCGCAGGAGTTCGCGCTCCTTGCCGCCAAGGTGCTGCAGCCCCGGCCCGAGCAGCAGGTCGCGGTCGACCACGCGCACGGCGGCACGGTCAGCGTGCGTGAGCAGACCGCCGTGATGCACGAGCGTCTACGGCGGGCCGGTGGGGGCTCGTTCCGGGGCTTGACCGCCGACTGCGCCAGCACGCTCGAGGTCGTGGCCCGGTTCCTCGGTCTGCTCGAGCTCTACCGGGAGGGGTTGGTCTCCTTCGATCAGGCAGAGGCGCTCGGGGAGCTCCGGGTGCGCTGGACCGGGCCGCCCGATCAGGCCGCCTCGGCACCGGGTCGCGTCGCGGGCGCCGAATGGGACGCCGAGGACGAGGCCACCGACACCGACCCCGACCCCGACCCCCGCCAACCCAGGCAGCCGGGCGGCGGGCCATGGCCGGCCATCGAGTCCGCGCCCGACGAACAGGAATCGAAGCCGTGAGCCACCCCGACGACCACCCGACGACGGCTGAGCCGGCCGCCGACGCCGGGGGAATCGGTGTCACCGGCGCCGTGCAGCCCAGTGACCCACCGCCGCCGCTCCGGGCCATCGTCGAAGCGGTGCTGCTGGTCACCGACGAGCCGGTGCCGGCTGCCACCCTCGCCCAGGTGGCGGACTGCTCGCCCGATGAGGCGCTCGGCGTCCTTGCGGCGCTGGCCCAGGAGTACGCCGAGCAGGGCCGCGGCTTCGTGCTGCGTGAGGTGGCCGGCGGGTGGCGCCTGTCCACCCGCGAGGACTGCGCGGCGTACGTCGAACGCTTCGTGCTCGACGGTCAGCAGGCCCGCCTGACGCAGGCGGCGCTCGAGACGCTGGCCGTGGTGGCCTACCGCCAGCCGGTGACCCGTCAACGGGTCAGCGCTGTCCGCGGGGTCAATGTCGACGGGGTCGTGCGGACCCTGGTGAGCCGCGGGCTGCTCACCGAAGCAGGTCACGACGCCGAGACGGGAGCGGTCCTCTACGGCACGACCAACTATCTTCTCGAACGGCTGGGGTTGCGATCGCTCGACGAGCTGCCGTCGCTGGCCCCGCTGCTTCCTGAGCTCTCCGAGCTCGACCAGGACTCATCCTCGACCTGAGGTCGTGACATGCAAGACGACGGAATCCGCCTGCAGAAGGTGCTGGCAGCGGCCGGTGTCGGCTCCCGCCGAGCCTGTGAACAACTTATCGAGGCCGGCCGGGTGTCGGTCGACGGAGCGCTGATCACCGAGCAGGGTCGTCGGGTCGATCCGGAGACCGCGGTCGTCCGCGTCGACGGCCTGCGGGTGACGACCTCGAGCAAACAGGTCTACCTGGCGCTGAACAAGCCCAAGGGCATGGTGTCGTCGATGTCGGACCCAGAGGGTCGCCCGAGCGTGGGTGACCTCGTCTCGGACCGCAAGGAGCGGCTGTTCCACGTCGGCCGTCTCGACGCCGACACCGAGGGGCTCCTGCTGCTGACCAACGACGGAGAGCTGGCCCACCGGCTGTCCCACCCGTCGTACGAGGTGCCCAAGACCTATCTGGCAGAGATCATCGGTCCGGTCCACCG
>JAYSQK010000605.1:0-9190 GCA_043721555.1 Frankiales bacterium | reverse complement strand
ACATCGTCAAGATCGGCGGGCAAGTGGCTCGGCGGGCTCGTGGCTCGGCGGGGTGCAGGGTTAGTGGCGGGGGGCGCCCCGGCCGCGCAGGACCCCCGGGGCACGGCGGTCCCGGGCCCCCCAGCAGGGGGTGTGCCAGTGCCGGCGCGAGTCCGGGTCGCCGATCGGCCAGGCCACGATGTGCGGGACCCGGCTGATCTCCTGGTCGCAACCCGGGCAGCGGTGCACCCGGTCGGACGCGCCGACCGACCGCACGGTGGCGTCGCCCTCGGTCCGCTCGCCCGCCGGCAACCGCAGCGGCTCGTCCGAGTTGCGCATCGCCACGAGCGCCTCGGCGTGCCGGGCGGCGCGCCGCGATCCCTTGCCCATCGGCTAGCGCTTGGCGTAGTCGCGGAAGCCGCGACCGGTCTTGCGACCGAGGTAGCCGGCCTTGACCAGGTGCTCGAGCATCGGCGCGGGAGCGTGGCCGGGCTCGCGGAACTCGTCGTACAGCGTCTTCTGGATGGCCAGGCTCACGTCGAGCCCGACGACGTCCAGCAGCGCGAACGGTCCCATCGGGTGGCCGCAGCCGACCGTCATCGCGGCGTCCATGTCGTCGATCGTGGCGTAGTGCGCCTCGAGCATCCGGACCGCGTCGTTGAGGTAGGGAAACAGCAGCGCGTTGACGATGAAGCCGGCCCGGTCGCCGCAGAGCACCGGGTGCTTGTCGAGCCGGCCGCACAGCGCGAGCACGGTGGCGACGACATCGGGCGCGGTGGTGACCGTCGGCACGATCTCGACCAGCTTCATCACCGTGGCCGGGTTGAACCAGTGCATGCCGACGACATCGCCGGGACGCGAGGTCGCGGTCGCGCACTCGATGACCGGCAGCGAGGAGGTGGTCGTGGCGAGCACCGCGCCGGGCTTCATGACGTCGTCCAGCGCCGAGAACAGCGCCTTCTTGATGGCCAGGTCCTCCACGACGGCTTCAATGACGACGTCGCAGTCGGCGAGGTCGTCGAGCGAGGTGGTGCCGGTGACGTGCGCGAGGGTCGCCGCCTGCTCGTCGTCGGTGAGTTTGCCTCGCTGCACGGCCTTGTCGAGCGAACCGGTCAGCTTCGCGAGGACCCCGGCAACCTTGTCCTGCCCACGAGCGCGAAACACCACGTCGTAGCCGGCCTTGGCGCAGACCTCGACGATGCCGACCGCCATCGTGCCGGTGCCGACGACGCCGATGCGGGTGATCGGTCGCGCGGTCGCGGCCGACCCCGCCGCCGGGGTGTCGCTGTCGGCGACCACCTGCGAGGTGTCCTTGCCGGCGTAGGTGTAGAAGCCGCGGCCACTCTTGCGGCCCAGCAGGCCGGCGGTGACGTACTGCTTGAGGATCGGCGCCGGCGCGTGCAGGTGGTCGCGCGACTGGGCGTACATCGTCTCGAGGATCTCGTACGCCGAGTCGAGGCCGATCAGGTCGAGCAGCGCGAGCGGGCCCATCGGATGGCCGCAACCGAAGCGCATCGCCGCGTCGATGTCCTCGCGGCTGGCGTAGCGCGACTCATACATCCGGACGGCGTTGTTGAGGTAGCCGAACAGCAGCGCGTTGGCGATAAAGCCGGCCCGGTCGCCGGCGATGGCGGCGGTCTTACCGACCTGGGCGACGAGCGCCTCGACGTCCTCGACGACCGATGGGTCGGTGACGACGGTTCGCACCACCTCGACCAGGCCCATGACGGGGGCCGGGTTGAACCAGTGCAGCCCGACCACCCGGGACGGCCGACCGGTCGAGGTGGCCAGCTCGGTCACCGACAGCGCGGAGGTGTTGGTGGCGAGCACCGCGTCGGCAGGCAGCAGCGCGTCGAGCTTGGCGAACAACTCGCGCTTGAGCTCCATCCGCTCCGGGATCGCCTCGACGACGAGCTCGCAGTCGGCGAGGGCCGCCAGATCGGTCCCGGTCGAGATCCGGCTGAGCAGCTCATCGACCTCGACCTGGCTGATCTTGCCGCGCTTGAGCGCCCGGCCGGTGGAGGCGGCCAGGTGGCCGTGGGCACGCTCGACCGCTGCCTCGTCGTGCTCCACCCCGACGACCTGGACCCCCGAGCGGGCCAGCACCTCGGCGATGCCGGCGCCCATCGTGCCGAGACCGACCACACCGACCTTGCTGAACGCGCGTGCCACGGGAACTCCCTGCTCGTCGGAACGCCGAGTCTCCCAGACGGCTCAGAACAGGGTCGGTGTCGCGCTCTGCATCCCGCGCAGCGCGTCGTAGTCCAGCTGCACGCAGATGATCCCCCGGTCGGCGGCGAGCACCTTGGCCTGCGGCTTGAAGCTCTGCGCGGCCAGGACGCCCTGCACCTGACCCAGCACGGTCGAGACCCGCTGCAGGTAACGGGTGAGCTGCTCGACGCCGTCGATCTCGGCGTGCCGCTTCACCTCGACCAGCACGTGCGCGCCGGCGGCGTCGCGGCACAGCAGGTCGACCGGCCCGATGTCGGTGAAGTACTCCCGCTGCACCAGCGTCCAGCCCTCGCCGAGCACGTGGCACTGCTCGGCCAGCAACGCCTGCAGGTGCTTCTCGACGCCATCCTTGACCAGCCCGGGGTCGACCCCCAGATCGTGCGAGCTGTCGTGCAAGACCTCGTCGACGGCGATGACCAACTGCTCGCCACCCTTGTTGGTGACGGTCCAGACGCCGTCCACCTCCTGCGTCGTACAGGGCGGGCTCATCCACATGAGCGGCTTGAAGGCCCGGTCGTCGGCGTGGATCGACACCGAGCCGTCGGCCTTGACGAGCAGCAGCCGGACCGCTTCGGGCAGGTGGGCGGTCAGCCGGCCGACGTAGTCGACGGTGCAGCGAGCGAGGACGAGGCGCACACGTCGAGGCTAGGCCAGGGCGTGCAGCAGACTGTGCCGGTGAGCACGCCCGAGCAGCACCGGCCGCCCGTCTACGCCTGCGCGGCGGGGGCGGTCCTGCACGCGCACTCGGCGAGCACGCTCGAGCCGGCGGTCCTGCTCTACACCTTCCTGCCGCCCGGCGCGGGCGACCGGCTCGACGCGCTCGACGCGCGGGTCGACGTGCACGGCGACGGACCCGGCTCGCCGACGGTGACCGTGCGGGTGCTGTCGGAGGGCCAGTCACTGTCGTGGCAGCTGCCGCTCGCGCCGTTCGTCGCGGCGCTGCCCGGGCAGCCCGGCGACGACGGCCGGATGGTGCTGCTCGGCGTCGTCGACGCCGAGCCCGAGCAGGGCTTCTGGGCCGAGCCGGTCGACTGCGAGCGGCTGGCCGCCGAGTTGCAGCTGCCGGTCGCGGATCTCGTCGACGCCCTGCGCGGGCGGCTCACCCCGTGGCTGGCTGACGACGTCGACGTGCTGCTGCACGATGACGCGCACGAGCATGCCGCCGACCTGTCGCCGGCCCAAACCCTCGCCGCCGCGGTGCTCGCCACCTACCGGGGCGATCTCACCGCCGAGCAGGCCAACGGCCGCCTCTTGCGGGCGCTCGACATGGCGCCGGAGGAGTTCCAGACCGAGCTCGGCGGCCGGCTGTGCACCGCGCTCGTCGCTGCGGTGAGCGCCGCCGGGCCGACCGGCATCGCCACCGTGCTGGCGCAGACCGGCCCGTTCGAGCCCGAGGTCCTCCGGCTGCTCACCGAGCTGCCGCCGCGACTGCGCCCGGACGACCCGACCGCCGACGACGCCCGCACCGCAGCCGATGTCGTGCTCGCGGGCGCTGACCACGACGAGTCGGTGCGGGCTGCGGTCGCCGCGATCGCCCGACTGGCCCGGGCCGCGTTCGGCGAGGGCCTCGCCGATGAGGACCTGCTGCAGCGGGTGAGCATGGTCAGCGACCAGGGCCTGGCCCGGCTGGCCGGGCTGTGGGTCGATCTGGCCGCCGCTGCATCGGCCACCGGCGAGCGCGACGACGTGACCGCGGCGGGCCTGGCCGACCGGGTCGCCGCGACCGGTGCGCCGGGCGCCGGCTGGCTGCGGGCGACCGCGGTCGCCTTGGCGGCCTTGGCCACCGGCGCGGCCGGGCGGGGCACCGCTCGACTGGCCGAGCCGCTCGAACAGGTGGCCGTCTCGCTCGTCGACCACCCCCGGCCGGGCGAGGGCGTCGAGCCGGTCCAGGCCGCCGGCACACTGCGGGCGTGCCTCCAGCTGGCGAGATTCGCCCGGTCGCGGGCCGGCGCCGGCCCGGGGTCGTGGCTGCAGCTGCCGGTGGTGCCGGCCGCCCACGCGGTCGGCAGCGCGCTGGCCGGCGGCCTCGACCGGGAGCTTGCCCTGGACCTGCTCGGCGAGCTGCTCGAGACCGACGTGCAGGCGCCGGACCTGATCGAGGCGTTCGTCTGCAGCACCTCCCAGCTGCTCGTCGAGCTCGACCCGCTCGACGGTCCGGAGCTGCTACGGGCGCACGTCGCCGAGCTGCTTGCCGCGGTCCCGGGTGGCCCGAAGGGGGCCCGCTGGCTGCTCACGGCGTGCCTACGCGAGGCCCCGGAGCACGATCCGGCTGCGACCGACCTCGGCCCGCTGGTGGCCGGCGAGCCGGTCGTCGACGTCGACCGGCTGGCCAGCCGGCACGGCAAGCGCGGGGTCCTGGACGCCGGGCTGCAGTGCCTCGACGCGCTCGCCGCCAGCTTCGGCGACGCCGCCGGGCTGTCCCGCGCCGAGGTCCTCGGCCTCGTGTTCCCCGGTTCGCTGGCCGAGCACGACCTCCTGCGCCGGCCCGCCTGAGGCCATGGACACCGACCGGGTGGGGCTCCCCCGGCCGGCTGTGACGATCGTCGACCCGGCGGCGCCGCACCGCGCCGGTGCGGCCGACCTGGTTCGCCCACCGGTCTGGCGTCCCGGCCGCCGCACCTGGGCCGCCGTCGTGATGTCGGTGTTGGCGGTGGCGGCGCTCTCGGCCGGCCGCAACGCCCTCGACGCGCGCCACGCGACGCAGGTCGCGGCACGTCGGACCGCTCTCGCAGCCGCGGTTGTCGCGGTCCGCATCGGCGGCCCGGGCGGCAGCAGCAGCCTCGACCGCGCCGCGTTCGTCGACCTCAGGCTCGTCAACGCCGGCCCCCGGCCGGTCCGGCTCGAGGCCGCGCGGTTGGACGTCGCGGGTTGGCTCGCCAGGCTGCCGGCCGAGCCCGTCGGAGCGGGTGCGAGCGCCCTGCTGGAGCTGCGCCGCCAGGTCGATTGCGCGACGGTCGAGCGGCTACCCGATCCCGCGATCGTGCTCCTCACCGTCCGGACCTCGGACGGCCGCAGCCACGAGACGTCGCTCGGCCTCGGTCCGCAGGACGCGGCCGACCCGGCCCGCCAGGTCCGGGAGGCGCTGTTCACGGCGCCGCGGCGGGCCTGCGGCGTGCTGCCGCCGATCGACGCCTTCGCGGTCGACCTGGCGCACGCCTCGATCTTGCGGCGGCCGGGGTCGGTGCTCGCGGTCGTCCCGGTTGCCAACACCTCGGCCCGGCCGCTCACCCTGCTGTCGGTCCGTGGGATCGACGGTCTCGCCGTCGTCAGCGCGAGCCCGCTGCCCGTGTCGCTGGCAGCCGGTCGCGGGAGCCGGTTCGCGATGGTGTTGAGCCTGGCCGACTGCCGCACCCCCCGGCTCCGGCAGGCCCGGATCGCCGTCACGCTGCGCGGCGAGGGCGCGGCCTACGCCGAGACCGATACCGATCTCGGTGCCGCCACGGTGGCTGCCGTCAACCGTCTCGGGGCGCACCGCTGCCGGTGACCAGGCCGTCCAGCACCCGGACCGCCGGTTCGGCCGGCGGTGGCACCCGTCCGTAGCACTCCTGCTCCACGACACCGAGCGCCTCGGCGGCCGCTCCCTGCGCGCCGAGCCGGGTCCGCAGCTCCCCGATCGACTCGGCCGGTCGCCTGCCCTGCGCACCGAGCCGCGTGTCCAGTCGCAGGAACGCGGCGAGCGCCGGACCGGCGGGTGCGCCCGGCGCAGACCCGGGCCCCTGTCCCGGCGTACGACGGGGTCGGCGCAGGCGGGCCAGCAACACCGTGACCAGGCCGGTCAACAGCAGCAGTCCGGCCGCGAGGGCGGGTCGGCCACCTGGGACGGCGGCGATCGCGCCCAGGGCCGACCCGACGGCCCCGGCGAGCCGGCGGCGGACGGGGAGGTGCGCCGCGCCGGATCGGCCGCCGACCGTGAGCACCGCCTCGGCGGTCGGGTCGGACGGCGACCACCCGACGCCGGGGTAGGCCACCTCGACCCAGGCGTGCAGGTCGGCCTGCCGGTAGCGCCTCCTGCCGGCGGTGTCCGGTACGCCGTACGCGAGTCCGGTGACGAGGCGGGCCGGGATGCCGACAGCCCGCAGCAGCACGGTCTCGGCGCTCGCGAACTGTTCGCAGAAGCCGGTCCGGTCGGTGAACAGGAAGCGGTCGACGGCGTCCTCGTCCGGTCCGGGCACCGGCGAATCGAGGCGGTAGGTGGCGTGCGTGCGCAGCCAGCCCTCGACGGCGAGCACGGCGTCGTAGCGGCTGGGCGCCGCTGCGGTGAGCTGCCCGGCGAGCTGGGTCACCCGGTCGGGCAGGCTGCGCGGCAGCTCGCGCCAGCGCCGGTCCTCCTCGTCGGCGCCGCGGCTGCCTCGCAGCACACCGGGCTCGGTGACCTGCAGGGCGCTCGTCACCAAGTAGCCGGGCTGGGCTGGCCCGCTCGTGACGACGTCGCCGAGCAGGCCGAGCTCGACCCCGCCGGGCCTGTCCAGCTCCAGCGCCTGCACCGGCCCGGGCGACCACACCGCTCCGCCGACGTCGGTGGCCAGGGTGACCAGGTCGGTCCGGGTCGGCGCGAGGGGGGACGGCGGACCCGCCAGCGGGGTCTTCGCCGGGGGGGTCGTCCAGCTCGCGCCGTCGTAGTGGTCGTAGGTCGTCGAGCGCCACAGCGCCGGTGAGGCCGCCGGCACCCGGGCCACCGGCGCGTCCGACAGCGACCCCCGCACGCGCAGGTCGAGGCTGCCCGCGCGGTAGCTGCTCGTGCTGCGGGGGGCGGCATCGCCGAGCGGGGAGGCGCCGGTCATGGCCTGGCCCAGCCGGCCGCGCAGGGACGCCGAGACGTGCGCGGGCACCAGCAGGAACGCCACCAGCCCGAGCACCATCGCGAGCGCGGTCGCCGGCGCGAGCTGGCCCAGCCGGATCGCCCCCGGCGCCACCCGCAGGTGGTGCAGCCGCGCCCCGGCGACCAGCGCGGCCGCCCAGCCGATCAGCAGCGGCAGACCGACGAGCACATCGGGGCTGTACGACGCGCCGAGCACGAGCAGCCCGACCGCCCCCAGCAACCCGACCCGCAGATCCCTGGCGGTCCGCCAGGTGAGCCCCTGGGCGGCCACCACCCCGACGAGCAGCAGGCCCAGCGCGTCGCGGGCGCCGCCGGGGCCGCTGCCGGCGAGCGCCCGCGGTGGGGTGAGCAGGACCAGCAGCAGGATCAGCCCACTCGCCACGGCGCGCAGCAACCTGGCCCGGCGCGCGTCGGCGGCCAGCGCGGCCCACGACCCGCCGACGAGCACGGCCGCCGCGACGCACAGGGCCGGCCAGGGCAGTACGCCGGCGACGGTGACCGCGAGCTGCCCGGACACCCCCGCGGTGACGACCGCCCGCCCGGCTCGGGTTTCAGCCGGCACCGAACACCTCCACGCGTACGCCGGGCAAGCGGCGGGCCTGCCGGCGATCGGCCACCAGGAGCAGCACGGTGCCGCCGGGCCCGGCGGCTCGCGCCGCGGCCAGCAGGTCGCCGGCCAGCAGCGGGCCGGCCGCGTCGACCCCGGCGAACCAGTCGAGCAGGCCCGTTCCGCCGAGCCCGATCGCCGGCGGACCGCCGAGGAGCATGGGCCTGGCGCCGGCGCGGGCGGCCTGGACGGCGAGGGCCGCGGCCTGCGCGACCCCCGCCTCCCAGACCGGTCCGGCGCCGCCGCCACCGGTGAGCACGATGAGCGAGCGGCCGCTGTCGCGCTCGCGTTCGAGCACGACGGGACGACCGTGTCGGGCGGTGGCCCGCGGCGAGACCGAGCGGGCGCTGTCGCCGGGGCGCCACGGCCGCAGGCCGAGCACCTCGGTGCCGGCGCCGACCAGCGGGCGGCTGTGCGCCGCGGCGCCGACCGACCCGACCGCGTCGAACTCGGGCGGGCGAACCGCGGCCGGGTGCACGATCAGCCGGGCTCCCCCGGCGACGTCGCGGCGTACCCGCACCAGGCCGTACGGCGCGGCGGAGCTGAGCTGCGCCGATGCCCCGTCGTACACGCCGCGCTGCTGTGCGGTCGGGTGCTCGGTGAACGAGGCCGTGGCCCCGGGTGCGAGGGCCGGGACAGCCAGGACGACCGGCGGCAGGCCGGCGACGCGGTCGGTCCAGTGCAGCGGCGGGCTTGTCCGGTCACCGGTGTTGCGGATGATGTGCACGACCTCGACCGGCTGCCCGGCGACGGCCCGGAGCGGATGCCGGCGGGTGACTTCGAGGTCGGACAGCCGAGCCGGAAGGAGCAACGCGGCAACCGGCAGCCCGAGGCAGGCGGCGGAGACGAGGGCGAGCCAGCTGTTGCCGGTCGCCCGGACCAACAGGTGCAGGACCAGCGCCGCCGACAGCGGCAGCCAGCAGGCGCGGGTCGGCCTCATCCCCGCAGCGGCACGGGGACCGCGGCGACGAGCTCGGCGACCAGCTGCTGACCCCGGCGCAGCCCCGCGCCGTCGCGGAGCACCAGCCGGTGACCGAGGACGGGGGCGGCCAGCGCCTTGACGTCGTCCGGCAGCACGTGGTCGCGTCCGCCGAGCAGCGCCCTGGCCTGCGCGCAGCGCACCAGGATGAGCGCCGCCCGGGTGCTGGCCCCGAGCTCGACCGCGGGGTGGTCCCGGGTGGCCTCGGCGAGCCGGACGGCGTGGTCCAGGACGGCGTCGGCAACGTGCGTGCGGCGACTCTCGGCCCGCACGTGCACCAGCTCGTCGGGGGTGGTGACCGCACCGAGCTCGTCCACGGTCGCGTGGTCGAGTTGCTCGCGGACCACCCGCCGCTCGGTGGCGGGGTCGTTCGGCCCGAGGGCCAGCGTCACGGCGAACCGGTCCAGCTGGCCCTCGGGCAGCGGATAGGTGCCGTACTGCTCGAGCGGGTTCTGTGTCGCCAGCACCACGAACGGGTCGGGCAACCGGTGCCGCGTCCCGTCGACCGTGACGGCGCCCTCGTCCATCGCCTCCAGGAACGCCGATTGCGTCCGCGGCGGCGTGCGGTTGAGCT
>JAYSQK010000604.1:0-3481 GCA_043721555.1 Frankiales bacterium | reverse complement strand
TGCAGGCCGGCCACACTCGCGTCCTGGCCGGTCACCGGCACCTGGCCGTTGCGCTTCACGGCCTTGAGCCGAGCGATGATCCCACCGGCCATCGTGTCGTTCGCCGACACGACACCGTCCACCTTGCCGCCGTTCTGCGTGTACAGCTGCTCGAACGTGGTGCCGGCGATCGTCGCGTCCCACTTGCCGGTCTGGTCGCCGACGATCTTGATCTTCCCGCTGTCGACGGCCGGCTTCAGGGACTCGACATAGCCCTGCTTGAACAGCGCGGCGTTGTTGTCGGTCGGGTCGCCGTTGATGAGCACGACGTTGGCCGGCGACTTCTTCGCGTCGGTGAGGCACTTCTGCAGGCCGTCACCCATCAGCTTGCCGACCGCGACGTTGTCGAACGAGACGTAGTACGACGCGCCGCCACCCAGGGTCAGCCGGTCGTAGTCGATCGTCTTGATCCCGGCCTTCTGGGCATTCTTCAGGCAGGCCGCGCCGGAGGCCGAGTCGATGTTGACGATCATCATGACCTTGACACCCTCGTTGATCATCCCGTCGCAGATGGTGCCGAACTTGGCGACGTCCTTGTTGGCGTTCTGGATGTCCCCGGTGATGCCGGCGGCCCTGAACGACGCGCTGAGCAGCGGCCGGTCGTTGGCCTCCCAGCGGGGCGAGGTCGCGGAGTCGGGAAGGATCACGCCGACCTTGCCGGTCGCGGCCTTACCCGTCGTGCCCGTCGTCTTTTTCGTGCTGCTGCCGCCGCATCCGGACGCCGTGAGGGCGATCGCGGCGAGGCCGGCGACCGTCCACGCTGTGCGCTTGCGCATGATGTCGTTCCCTTCGTTGGCTGGTGCAGGTACGTTTCGCTGATTTGTTGTGGGCCGCAACATAACCACGGCACCCGCGCTCGACAAGGGTTTCGGGCACGTTGCTTGAGCCTGCGGGCGTAACAATCAGGTGACGGAGATAGCCGGACCGGGCGGGCCGCTACGCGCGGGCGGCGCGTCGTACGGTCAAGGACGGCACGAACTGTCGAGGAGGCCCCATGAACGTGCAGCCCAGCAAGGACGACCACTTCTCGTTCGGCCTGTGGACGGTCGGCTGGCAGGCCCGCGACCCGTTCGGCGACCCGACCCGGCCGCCCCTCGACCCGGTCGAGTCGGTCCACCGGCTGGCCGAGCTCGGCGCCTGGGGCATCACCTTCCACGACGACGACCTGCTGCCGTTCGCCGCCGACGAGCAGGCCCGCCAGGCGCAGGTCAAGCGGTTCCGGGCGGCCCTGGACGAGACCGGGATGGTCGTGCCGATGGTCACCACCAACCTGTTCACCCACCCGGTCTTCAAAGACGGCGGCCTGACCAGCAACGACCGCGGCGTGCGCCGGTTCGCACTGCGCAAGGTCATGCGCAACATGGATCTCGCGGCCGAGCTCGGCGCCGGCACCTACGTCTTCTGGGGCGGTCGCGAGGGCGCCGAGACCGACGCCGCGAAAGACGTCCGGAGCGCCCTGGAGCGCTACCGCGAGGGCCTGGACCTGCTTGCGGCCTACTCGATCGACCGTGGCTACGGGCTGCGGTTCGCCATCGAGCCCAAGCCCAACGAGCCGCGCGGCGACATCCTGCTGCCGACCATCGGCCACGCCCTGGCGTTCATCTCGACGCTCGAGCACGCCGACATGGTCGGGGTGAACCCCGAGGTCGGGCACGAGCAGATGGTCGGCCTCAACGTCGTGCACGGGATCAGCCAGGCCCTGTGGCAGGGCAAGCTGTTCCACATCGACTTGAACGGCCAGCACGGCCCGAAGTTCGACCAGGACCTCACGTTCGGGCACGGTGACCTGCTGAGCGCCTTCTTCCTCGTCGACCTGCTCGAGCACGGCGGGTCCGCCGGCGCCCCGGCGTACGACGGTCCGCGGCACTTCGACTACAAGCCGCTGCGCACCGAGGACATCACCGGCGTGTGGAGCAGCGCGGCCGACAACATGCGCACCTACCTGCTGCTGAAGGAGCGGGCGCAGGCCTTCCGGGCCGACCCGGACGTGCAGGCAGCGCTGCTCGCGAGCAAGGTCGCCGAGCTCGCGGTGCCGACGCTCAACGCGGGTGAGTCCTACGCGGACCTGCTGGCCGACCGCTCGGCCTTCGAGGACTTCGACGCCGACGCGGTCGGCGTCCGCGGCTACGGCTTCGGCCACCTCGACCAACTCGCCGTCGAGCACGTGCTGGGCGCCCGCTGAGCGGGCCGGCGGCGGTTCGGGTCGCGCTGCTCGGCTACGGCCTCGCCGGCCGCGTCCTGCACCGGCCGCTGCTGCAGGCCGTGCCCGGGCTGTCGCTCAGCCACGTGGTGACTGCCGATCCGAGCCGGCAGGAGCAAGCGCGGGGCGACGTCCCCGGCGTCCACGTGGTCACCGACGCCGACGAGCTGTGGCACCGCGCCGGGGAGTACGACGCGGTGGTGGTGGCCACGCCGAACGACAGCCACCTCGCTCTCGCGACGGCCGCCCTCGAGCTCGGCAAGCCGACCGTGGTCGACAAGCCACTGGCCCGGACCACCGCCGAGGCGGCGTTGCTGGTCAGCCGCGCCGCCGAGCTCGCCGTGCCGCTCACGGTGTTCCACAACCGGCGGTGGGACAGCGACACACTCAGCGCTGCCGCGCTGCTCGCCGACGGTTCGCTCGGTCAGGTGCACCGCCTCGAGTCAAGGTTCACCAGGTTCCGGCCAGAGGTGGCGACGCGGTGGCGGGAGCGCGCCGGTGCCGGTGGCGGGGTCCTGCTCGACCTCGGCTCGCATCTGGTCGATCAGGCGCTGCACCTGCTCGGACCGGCCGTCGACGTCTACGCCGAGGTGGACACCCGGCGAAGCGGCGCTGAGGTCGACGACGACTGCTTCCTCGCCCTGACGCATGCCTCCGGCGTCCGGTCCCACCTGTGGTGCTCGATGACCGCGCCGGCCCCTGGGCCGCGGCTCATGCTGCAGGGCAGCCACGCAGGGTGGGTCAAGGACGACCTCGACGGCCAGGAGGACGCACTGCGCGCCGGGGTGCCGGCCGGCAGCGAGCCGCCGGGCCGGCTCACCGACACCGGCGGCAGCCGCGAGGTCGGCAGTCTGGCCGGTGACTGGCCGGCGTTCTACCGCGGGTTCCTCGCCGCGGTCACCGGGGTGGGAGATCTGCCGGTCCCGGCCGGCGACGGCGTCCGCGTGCTGCAGGTCCTCGATGCCGCCCGGCTGGCCGCCCGGTCGCGCCAGGTCGTCCCGCTCCCGTAATGCTCGTGCGATCAGAGGTGGATCCGATGGAGTTGTCGTCGAGGAGCATCAGCGCCGTCACGCTGTTCGTGGCGGAGTTGGACCGGTCCAAGCGCTGGTACGCCGAGGGACTGGGCCTGGACAAGGTGTTCGAGGACGAGCACTCGGCGGTCTTCCGGTTCGCCAACACGATCGTGAACCTGCTCGTCGCGTCCGAGGCCGACGAGCTGATCGCGCCGGCAGCCGTGGGCCG
>JAYSQK010000603.1:0-2282 GCA_043721555.1 Frankiales bacterium | reverse complement strand
GGTCGTCGGACCGCGGAACCCCCAGCCCCAGAACTCGACCCCTTCCTCCGTGTCGCGCTCAAGGTTCGGGATCGCCTCGAGCAGCTCCTCGAGCCCGATGCGCATGACCTGGTTCGCGAAGTAGATGCCCGCGCACGCGTGGTTGCCGGCCCCGAAGGCCAGGTGCGGAAGGGGCGCCCGGTGCAGGTCGTACTCCGTCGGGGCGTCGTACCGGTCCGAGTCGTGGTTGGCGCTGCCATAGGACTGGATGACGACCGTCCCGGCGGGCAGGTCCACCCCCGCGACCGTGACGTCACGTTTTGAGATCCGCGCGGTCGCCGACCAGATCGGCGAGGTCCAGCGCATGCCTTCGGCGATGGCGCGGGGGATCAGCGTCGGGTCGTCGACGACCTGCTCCATCTGCTCCGGCCGGCTGAACAGGCCGACCAGGGTCGAGGCCATCCCGTGCCCTGGCTCCTGCATCGCACCGAGCAGATACACGTAGATCGTCGGGTAGATGTAGTCCCGCTCGCGCGTCTTCCCGGCCGGCATCCCGTCGTGCAGCCAGTGCGAGATGGCGCTGTTGTCCGGCTCGACGATCCACCGGTCGATGAGCGGGTCCACGGTGGCGCGGATCTCCGCCTTCGCCTGATCGCCTTCGTCGAAACCCGCGGGATTGGTGAATTCCCCGTTCGCATCGACGCCAGCGTTGGTGAAGGACCGGGACAGCCGGTGGAACCACTCCCGAAGCTTGTCCGCGGGAACCTGCTGCAGGCCGAGCAGGTCGCCGAGCGACCGGACGCTCACCGGCTCGCAGTACTGGGCGACCAGCTCCGCGCGCCCGGCCCCCTCGAACTCCGCCAGCAGCCCCCGGGCGATGGGTCGCACCAGGTCCTCGATCCAGCGGTCCACCTCGACGGGCTGGAGCGCAGGCTCCACCATCGAACGAAGGTCGGCGTGGATGTCGCCGTTGACACCGATGATCGCGGGGTGCCCGAAGGTACGGCCGCCCGCGGGGGTGATGACAGCCTCGAAGTCCGGGCTGGTAGCAACCTCCCGGCAGACCTGCTCGGTCGAAGCTACGTAGGAGCCCAGGACGGGCACGAACGCCAGCGGCGCTTCGCGGCGCAGGCGGTCGTAGGTGGGGTAGGGATCGCGCTCGAGTTGCGTGATGGTCACGTCGTCGAGCCAGGACAGGTCGGGGCGCAGCGCGGCCGAAGGCTGCTGCTGGATGGCCGTCATGAGCGGGACTCCTCCGGGTCGGTGCTGCGGTCGACGCCGAAGGTAGGTCGGGCCAAGGGTGCGAGCGGTACGTGAAGCGCGCGAACGGGACCGATCACGCGGCCAGCATGTGACGCACCTCTCAGGTACGTTGCGTCATGCTCGAGCCGCGCCGCCGCAGCAGCGCCCGGGACTGGCCGCAAGTGTCCCGTGATGTCGCGCGGGCCTACTTTCCGCACGAGCTCCGACCGCTGGGCAGCAGCCACGAGCCGCGACTGACCCTGCGCACCCTCACCCTCGGGCCGCTGCTGATCGGCCATGTCGGCTGGGGCGCGGACGTCGCGATCGAGTGCGACTACCCGGGAGCGCTGGAGATCAACATGCCGCTCACGGGTCACCTGGAAAGCCGTGGTCGCTTCGGCACTGTCACCTCGGTGGCCGGACAGGGCACAGTCTTTCGTCCAAACACCCCCTCTCTCATCAGCCACTGGGACGCCACGTGCATCGTGCTGGGCGTCAAGATCGACAGTGCGTGGCTGGAGGTCGAGGCGGAGCGTGTGCTGGCCATGGACCGGGTCCGCGTGGCAACCCTGCTCCCCGAACGGCTCGATCTTGAGACCGGTGCCGGCAGGACCTGGCGTCAGCTGGTCCTCGGCGTGGCGACGCAGCTGCACCAGGGCGAGCCACTGCATGACAACGAGCTCTTCGCGCAACACCTGGCTGGGGCCATCACGACCGGTCTGCTCACGACGTTTCTGGAAGACGGTCCGGCAGCGGGCGTCGCTCAGCCTCGCGCGGTCCGACGTGTGATCGAGCAGTTGCACGCTGATCCCGCACGCCCGTGGTCTGCCGGCGAGCTGGCCGCGCTGGCGGGGACGAGCGTCCGCCGGTTGCAGGAGGCGTTCCGCCGGGCGGTCGACTGCACCCCGATGCAGTACCTCACCGACGTCCGGCTGCAACGGGCACACGCCGACCTGCTCGCCGACCCTGCGCTGACGGTGAGCGACGCGGCAGCGCGATGGGGCTTCTCGAGCCCGAGCCGCCTGGCCGCGGCCCACCGACGCAGGTACGGGCAAGCCCCC
>JAYSQK010000602.1:0-16173 GCA_043721555.1 Frankiales bacterium | reverse complement strand
GACAGCGACTTCGACGAGTTCAAGCCGCTCTACGGCAGCTCCCTGATCACCGGCTGGGCCAGCATCCACGGCTATCCCGTCGGCGTGCTCGCCAATGCCCGCGGCGTGCTCTTCGGCGCGGAATCCGACAAAGCCGCGCAGTTCATCCAGCTCGCCAATCAGACCGACACGCCACTGGTGTTCCTGCAGAACACCACCGGCTACATGGTCGGCAAGACCTACGAGCAGGACGGCATCATCAAAGACGGCGCCAAGATGATCAATGCCGTCAGCAACTCGACGGTCCCCCATCTCACGGTGGTCATCGGCGCGTCGTACGGCGCCGGCAACTACGGCATGTGTGGGCGGGCCTTCGACCCGCGCTTTCTGTTCTCCTGGCCGCACGCCAAGTCGGCGGTGATGGGGCCGGCCCAGCTCGCCGGGGTCCTGTCTATCGTGGGCCGGCAGTCGGCGGCGGCCCGCGGCCTGCCCTACGACGAGGACGCCGACGCGCAGATGCGGGCGCTCGTGGAGGCCCAGATCGAGTCCGAGTCGCTTGCCCTCGCCAACTCCGGGCGGGTCTACGACGACGGGATCATCGACCCGCGCGACACCCGGACGGTCCTCGGCCTGTGCCTGTCGGTCGTCAACGGCACGGAGTCCCGCGGCGTCCGCCACGGCTACGGCGTCTTTCGGATGTGAGGCAGATGCGCTCGCTGCTGATCGCCAATCGTGGCGAGATCGCCTGTCGCATCATCCGGACGGCGCGCGCTATGGGGCTCCGCACCGTCGCCGTCTTCTCCGACGCCGACGCGGACGCACCCCATGTCCGGGCCGCCGATTGTGCCGTCCGGCTCCCGGGCAACGCCCCCGCCGAGACCTACCTGCGCGGCGACCTGGTGGTCGCCGCGGCCGTGCGGGCCGGGGCCGACGCGGTCCACCCCGGCTACGGGTTCCTGTCCGAGGACGCCGGGTTCGCCCGCGCGGTCGGGGCGGCTGGGCTGACCTGGGTCGGGCCGTCCCCCGAGGCGATCGAGGCGATGGGCAACAAGCTCGGCGCCAAGGCGCTGATGAGTGCGGCCGGTGTGTCGTGTCTGCCGGGTGGCTCGAGGGACATCGGTTTCCCGCTGCTGGTCAAGGCGGCTGCCGGCGGCGGGGGCCGCGGCATGCGGATCGTGCGCGGCGCAGACGAGCTCGACGAGGCGGTCACGAGCGCCAGCCGCGAGGCGCTGTCGGCGTTCGGCGACGGCACGGTATTTCTCGAGCGCTACGTCGAGCGGCCCCGACACGTCGAGGTGCAGGTCGTCGGCGACGACCACGGCACCGTCGTCGCGCTGTTCGAGCGCGACTGCTCGGTGCAGCGACGCCACCAAAAGGTCGTCGAGGAGTCGCCATCGCCCGCCGTCGGCCCGGAGCTGCGGGCCCGGTTGTCCGAGGCGGCCGTCGCCGCCGCCCGGGCCGTCGACTACACCGGCGTCGGCACGGTCGAGTTCGTGCTCGACCGGGCCGGTGCGTTCTTTTTCCTGGAGATGAACACCCGCCTGCAGGTCGAGCACCCGGTCACCGAGCTGGTCACCGGGCTCGACCTGGTCCGGCTTCAGCTGCTGATCGCGCAGGGTCTGCCGCTGCCGCCGGAGGTCGCCGCCGCCCGCCTGACCGGACACGCCGTGGAGGCCCGGCTCTACGCCGAGGACGCCGCCTTCCTGCCCCAGTGCGGCACGCTGACGTGCTTCGAGGTGCCGGGCGATGTCCGCGTCGACAGCGGGGTGGCGGCCGGTTCGGTCGTCGGCGTGCACTACGACGCGTTGCTCGCCAAGGTGATCGCGCACGCGCCAACCCGGGCGGAGGCCAGCGCCAAGCTCGCCGACGCACTCGCCCGGGCGCGGTTGCACGGGGTCGTCACCAACCGCGACCTGCTCGTCCGGCTGCTGCGGTCCGCGGCCTGGCTCGGCGACGACGTCGACACCGGCTTTTTCGACCGCAACGACCCGGCGGTCCTCGGCGCGCCGGTCGACACCCGCACCCACCGGCTGCACTGCGTCGCCGCGGCCCTTGCCGGCGCGGCCGCGCGCACCCGGGGCTTCCCGACCGGTTGGCGAAACGTCCCGAGCCAGCTGCACACAGCGTCGTACGACGGGGTCCGGGTGGACTATGCGCACCGGCGCGACGGCCTGGCCGTGCAGGTGGACGGCGTTGCGCTGGATGTGCGGCTGTGGTCCGCCACCGCCGACCGGGTGGACCTCGAGGTCGACGGGATCCGCCGGGAGTTCGGTGTCTGCGGCGCGGATGTCGACTCCTGTCTGGGACACACCCGGCTCACCGAGGACGCCCGCTTCCCACTGCCAGCAAGCACATTGGCCGCGGGGTCGCTGACTGCCCCGATGCCCGGCACGGTGCTCCGAGTCGCCGTGACGATCGGCGACCAGGTGACTGCCGGGGACCTCGTCGTCGTGCTCGAGGCGATGAAGATGGAGCACGGCGTCCGCGCGCCCGTCGACGGTGTGGTGCGCGAGGTGCTGGTCGAGGTGGGGGACCAGGTCGATGCCGGCACGGTCCTCGTGGTCGTGGCGGCGGCCGGCAGCTGAGGCGGGAACGTTCTCTCCCGCTAGCTGGTGACGTCCGCGGGCAGCTCCACCGCCAGCTCGCCATCGGCGTACTGCTTGCGAAGCACCTTCTTGTCGAACTTGCCCACGCTGGTCTTCGGCACCGCTTCGATGAAGGTCCAGCGCTCGGGCAGCCACCACTTGGCGACGCTCTGGGCGAGGAACTCCGTGAGCTCGGCCGGCGTCGCCGAGGCGCCGGGCTTGAGCACGATGCAGGCCAGCGGGCGCTCATCCCACCGCTCGTCCGGCACCGCGACGACCGCCGCCTCGCGCACCGCGGGATGGCCCATCAGAGTGTTCTCGAGCTCCACCGAGCTGATCCACTCCCCGCCGGACTTGATGACGTCCTTGCTCCGGTCGGTGATCTGCACGAACCCGTCGGCGGTCACGCTGGCGACATCGCCGGTACGCAGCCAGCCGTCCTGGAATTTCTCCGGGTCCGGGTCCTGCGGCTCGCTCGGCTGGGCGTAGTAGCCGCCGGTGACCCAGGGGCCGCGGACCTGCATCTCGCCAACCGACGCGCCGTCCCAGGGCAACTCGGCGCCGTCCTCGGCGATGAGCCGCAACTCCACCCCGGCCGTGATCCGCCCCGTTCTCGCCCGGTAGGGCCAGGCGTCGCCGGGCTGACCCTTCGGCGGGTGGGCGATCGCCGCCAGCGGTGAGGTCTCGGTCATCCCCCAGGCCTGCACGATGCGCACGCCATGCCGCTGTTCGAAGGCCTGCATGAGCGACAGCGGCACCGCGGCGCCACCGCAGGCGACGAGCCGCAACGAGGACAGGTCGGTGGGGTGCTCGTCGACGTGGGACAGCAGGTCATTCCAGATCGTCGGGACGGCGCCGGCGACGGTCGGCCTCAGCTCGGTGATCATCCGGGCCAACGGCTCGGCCTGCAGGAACCGGCCGGGCAGCACGAAATCGGCGCCGGCCAGCCAACCCGCGTAGGGCAGCCCCCAGGCGTTGGCGTGGAACATCGGCACCACCGGCAGGATCCGGTCGTGCTCGGACAACGCGAACGTGTTGCCGCCCGCGCTTGCCATCGAGTGCAGGACCGTCGAGCGGTGGCTGTAGACGACACCCTTGGGATGACCGGTCGTCCCGCTGGTGTAACACATGCCGGCCGGCTCGCGTTCGTCCAGCTCCGGCCAGTCGTATGTCGGGGCAGCGGCCGCCAGCAGCTCGTCGTAGCCGTGGACGGGGACGTCGCCGAGGCCGCTGGTGTCGCCGTCGCCGACGACGACGTAGGCCTGCACGGTGGTCAACTCGGCCGCGACGCTGGCGAGCACCGGCAGGACACTGGCGTCGACGATGACGACCTTGTCCTGTCCGTGGTTGATGACATAGGCCAGCTGCTCGGGAAACAGGCGAAGGTTGAGCGTGTGCAGCACCGCCCCCATCGACGGCGCGGCGAGGTAGGCCTCGAGGTGCTCCTGGGTGTTCCACATCAAGGTGCCGACCCGGTCCCCAGGCTTGACGCCCAGGCCGGCGAGCGCGCCGGCGAGCCTGGTCGCCCGCTCACCGACCTGCGCGTAGGTAGCGGACCGGACCGTGTCCCCCTCGACGGTCTGCACGACGCTGGTGGCGTAGACCCGCTGCCCGTGGCGCAACATCGCCGTGATCGTCAGCGCGGAGTCCTGCATCGTGCTGGTCAGCTGGGTCACGGTCAACCTCCTGGGTGGCGTAGGTCACAGGCTACCGAGCGGTCAGGGCCCGCCGCCGCCGCTGCCGGGCCGTCGACGTACCGTGGCAACTGTTCGCAAGCTGAGCCTGGAGGTGTCGTCGTGGGGGCCTGGCGCCGGTGCGAGCAGTGCCGCAAGGTGCTCGCCGAGCAGGAGTTCGACGAGGACCTGTCGACGTGTCGCACCTGCCGGACCGGCCCGGTCCCGAAGGTGCGGGCCGCCCGCGCATCCGGGGTGACGACGACCCGGACCAAACCGGCCGTCGCGCCGGCCGACCCGGCGCCGCGCCGGCCCCTCGTCGGTGTCGCCGGCAGCGGTGACCTCGAGGTCCGCGAGCGCCGGGCCCGCCGGACGGCGCTCACTGCCCTCGCCGAGCTGCACCCCAACGACTTCGAGCAGCTGCTCCTCGCCGCCCGTCGAGCTGAGGGCCTGCGCACGTAGGGGCCGGGCGCTGCTATCGTCTCGGGCTGCACGACCATCGGCGCCGCTAGCTCAATTGGCAGAGCAGCGGACTCTTAATCCGCGGGTTCGGGGTTCAAGTCCCTGGCGGCGCACCCGCTCTGAACTGCTCATTTGATCTGCTCGGCAGCTGTGCGGCCGGACCGCCAACTCGGGTGAGTTGTGCGCGAGGGCGGGATCGGCGCCCGCATCGAGCGGCCTCTCCTTGCTGTGCGGCTGCGGTCGGACGGCTACGTCTACGGTGCATCGGGAGGCAGTCGAGGCAGCCGCGGAGGTGGCGATGAGGGTCGTGTTCGTGCACGGGGCGTGCGTGCGGGACGGGTCGTGGTGGTGGCACCGCACCGCCGAGCTGCTGCAGGAGCGGGGGGTGCCCAGCGTTGCGCCGGCGCTGCCGAGCTGCGGCGAGGCGGGCGTGCCCGGGGGCGCCGGCGGTCCGGGACTGCCCGAGGACGTCGCCGCGGTACGGCAGGTGCTGCAGGTCGGCGACGAGCCGACCGTCGTGGTCGCCCACAGCTACGGGGGCATCGTCACCGCGGAAGCCGCCGCGGGAGTCGGGTCGGTGCGCCATCTGCTGCTGATCTCCAGCTACCTGCCCGAGGTCGGGCAGAGCCTGTCGGAGTTCGGCGACGGCAGCCCCGCCCCGTTTCTTGACGTCGACCCGGGCGTAGGCACGTTCGGGGTCCGCCCCGAGCTGCTCGTGGACACCTTCCTGCAGGACTGCGACCCGGAGGTCCAGGCGCAGGCGGCGGACCACCTCGCCCGGCAGAGCGTGCAGGTGACGGGGCAGCCGGTCGGGGCGGCCGCCTGGCAGCAGGTGGCCTCCACCTACCTCGTCTGCGCGCAGGACCGGGGCACCCCGGCGCTACTGCAACGCGAGTTCGCGCGCCGGGCCGGCAACGTCGTCGAGCTCGACACCGGCCATCACCCCTTCCTGTCCCAGCCCGCAGCGGTCCGGGACCTGCTGCTGGGCTTGTGACGGCGGCGAGGGGAGCCGAATTCGCGCGGCATCTTTCGGCAAAAGACCCGGACGGCCTGACGCTTCCGGCTAGGTTGAAGATCCACCACCCGTCGACGATGCTGACCGCGAGCCCCTGAGAGGCCACTGCCCGTGATCCGACGCCAGGCGTTGGCCGTCATCGTGACGACGACGCTGCTCGTGGGCGGGGGGACGGCCCTCGCGGCGCCGCCGGCTCCGACACCCACCCAGCTGCAGGACGCGCAGCAGCGCGTCCGGCTCGCCCAGCAGGCGCTCGACGCCCGGCAGGTCGAGGCCGAACGGGCCGCCGAGGCCTACAACGGGGCGCGCCTTCGCGCGACGCAGGCCGCCACCCGGAGCACGGCAGCCGCGGCCGCGGCGCAAGCGGCGAGCAGCCGCGCGGAGCAGGCCAAGACCGCGAGCGCGGCCGCCGCCGGCCTGGCGCAGGGCGCCGTCCAGGTGTCCATGATCGCGACCGACACCCAGACCCAGGCTGAGCAGTCGGTCGCCGCCGCGCAGGGACGGCTCAATGGCCTGGCTGCCGGCGTCTACCGCTCGGGCGGGCCGATGGCGGTCTACTCCGCGCTCCTCGTCGCCGACCCCGTGGCGGTCGCCAACGGCCAAGACCTGATCAATCGCATCGACCGTCAGCAGAAGACGGCCCTGGTCGCCTTCGACGCCGCGAAGACCATCGCGGCGGACGCCACCACCCGCGCGACGCAAGCCGAGCGCGAGGCGACCGATCGCGCCCGGCAGGTCGCCCAGCTGGCCGAGCAGGCCGACGTGGACGCGGCGCAGGCACGCGCCATGGCGCTGGTTGCCACGACCGCGCTGCGTGACTCCGTGCGTGCGGCGCTCGTCGCGGTCACGGCGCGAGCGCACGCTCAGTCGATCGTCGCCCTGGCGCAACGTCAACTCGGCGCCGCCAGCGCCACCTCGACAAGCCTGGCCGCCCAGGCCGAGCAGGCCCGGCTCGAGGCGGCCGCGGTCCAGCAGCGGCTGGAACTCGCCGCGGCAAAAGCCCGCGCGGCAGGTGCCCCGCAACCGGCCGGTGCTGGACCGTCCATCAGCGCTGCCGGCGCGGACGCAGCCGCCGTTGCCGTCGCCTGGGCCTATCGGGAGATCGGGGTGCCCTACTCGTGGGGCGGCGGTGACGCAAACGGGCCGACCCTCGGGTTCGCGCAGGGGGCGTTCACGGTTGGCTTCGACTGCTCGGGGCTGACGGCCTTCGCCTGGGCGCACGCCGGCGTCCAACTCGGGCACTACACCGGCTCACAGTGGGATGCGGGCCGGCATGTTGCTCGCTCAGACCTGCAGCCGGGCGACCTGGTCTTCTTCGCGACCGACACCGCAGACCCGGCGACCATCCACCACGTCGGGCTCTACATCGGCGGCGGCAACATGATCAACGCGCCGCACACCGGCGACGTCGTACGCGTTGCTGCGATCAGCAACTTCAACGGGTACATCGGGGCCGTCCGGCTGGTCGGCTGATCGCGCCGACCGGCTCAGACGAACATCAGCTGCGCTCCATCGGTTTTTTCGATGAAGTCGGCCGCGCTGATGATGCCCTCGACGTCGTCGCGTAGGTCATCCGCGGTCACCTTCATCATGTCCGCCGACAGTTGACAGGCCCAAAGATGCCCGCCAGCAGCGACGATCTGATCGAGGAAGTCCGGCACCTCCGGGACTCCGGCCTCGGCGATCTGCTTTTTCAGCAGATGCGTGGCCATCGCGGTCATCCCGGGCAGCGGCGCAAGCGCTTGCGGGAGGCGGACGTTACCGACGGGCAGATGCATTGCCGCGTTGCCGGCCGGGCTGAACGCGAGGTCGTGCATCCGCGATTTGGTGATCATGTCGAATCCCCAGAACGTGAAGAACAGATGCGTCTCGACCCCCTCACCCAACGCGGCGTTGGCCAGGATCAGACCGGGGTAGGCCATGTCCAGATTGCCTTTGGAACAGATCACGGCGAACGTGCGGCCGCTGTCTTCGTCACCGAACGACGGGACGAGGGGGGTCACTGTCTGGAGTGTTGTCATGGTTGCAGCTCTCTTCGTTAGACGCAGCCGTGCGGCTTGGGGAGCCCGGCGATGTAGGCCATCTTCTTGGACGGCTTCTTGGGGAACAGCGCGAACTGCGCCTTGACGGCAACCCCGCCGACCGACTGGACCCGACGAGTCGTCGCAGTCTCACCGCGTGCCTTGAAGTCCTCGCGCAGGAAGCGCAGCACCTTCCAGTGCTCATCGGTCAGGTCGATGTCGATCAGCGCGGCCAGGGTCTTCGCGAGGTCGTCATCCCATTCGTCGAATTCGGTGAGGAACCCCTCGGCGTCGACGTGCACCTGGTGTCCGTTGAGCTCGGTGACGGGCATGGTCGGCCTACTTTCCGGAGGTGGTGAGTTGCGGACGCTTGCCGGCCATCGTCATGAGGGTCGACACGGGAAGGGGACGGCCGCGGAGCAACAGATGCCAGTAGGCCCATCGGAAGCCGAGCTTTCCCCAGTGGTTGACGTGGCTCTCCTCGAGCAACGAGAAGGGACCGAATCCAGGGATCGGATACTTGCCGGGCAACGGCTCGGTGTCGTAGTTGAAGTCGATGAGCAAACCCTTGCCGTGACCGGTTTCGATGAAGCAGTTCGCGTGCCCGTCGAACGGGTGGGTCATCGGCCGGCCGTCGACGTGCTCAAGGAAGTTCTTGGCAAACAACTCAATCGAGAAATGTGCGACGGAGCCGGCTTTGGACGCGGGGGTGTCATTGGCGTCGCCGAGCGCAAAGATGTTGTCGTGCTGGGTGGAGAGCAGGGTCTGCCGGTCGACCTGGACGTAGTTGAGGTCGTCGCCGAGACCCGAACGGGCGACGTAGTCGGCACCCATGTTCAGCGGCACGGTGACCAGCAGGTCGAACGGCACCTCGCGCTCGTCCATCGACACGAGGGTCTTGGTGGCCGGGTCGATCCGGTCGATGACGAAGTCGCTTTCCAGGTGGATGTTGCGGTCGGTCAGCAGGCGGCCTAGTTGCGCGGACGCGACCGGCTTGGTGAAGGCCCCTTCAAGCGGCGTCACGAAGGTGATGTCGACCTTGTCGCGCATCCCCCGCTCGCTCCAATAGGCATCGGCCAGGAAGGTGAACTCCAGCGGCGCCACCGGGCATTTGATCGGCAGGTCCACGATATGGACCACGAGCCGACCCCCGGTCCAGCCGGCGAGCTTTTCCCGGAGCGCTGTTGCCCCGTCCAGGGTGTAGAAGTCGAAGATGCTGGTGCGCCACTCCGGCCCGGTCATGCCCGGTGTCTCATCGGGCCGCGGCGACGTGCCAGTCGCGATGACCAGGTAGTCGTAGTCCAGTTGCCGGCCGTCGCTCAGGAACACCCGGTTGGCCGCCGGGTCGACCCGATCGATCTCGCCCATCACCAGGTCCACGCCGCCCGGCAGGAAGCGTTGGCGGGGCTTGACGAGCTCGACGGGCGCGTAGACCCCGAAGGGAAGCAGAAGGAGTCCGGGCTGGTAGAGATGCTGATCATCCTGATCGACGATCGTGATCTGCCAAAGGTGCCGATCAAGCTCGCGTCGCAGCTTGCTCGCCACCATCGTGCCCGCAGTGCCAGCACCAAGAATCAACAGTCGCTTCATGTCCCCAGGCTCGCTGACGGTGCGGCGTACCGGGAGAGGCGGAGGTCCCTCGTCAGCCGGACGCAGGTCATCGACGCAGCCGACGGAATTCGGGACGTTCGCCTCTGCCGCGGCCAGCCAGCCAGTGCCATCGTCAGCCGTGCGAAGGCGTCCTGCCACCCGTCGAGGAGCAGCATGAGAGCCACCGAGGTGATGACGACCCCGTTCATCAGCGTGGGGCCGGAGCTTTCCGTCAAGGAGGCTGCGCTCGTGCTGCTGGACCACCGGATCGCGGCGGCTCCGGTGCTCGAGCACGGAGCGCTGATCGGGATGGTGAGTGAGCTCGACCTGCTGTGGGGTGACGTGATCGCCGATCCACGAGCACATCTGACCCCGGTGACGCAGCAACCGGGAGATGCCCGCACGGTTGCCGACGTGATGACGCGGGACGTCGTGGCGATGCCGATCGACACCGACACGGCCGATCTGCTGTCGCACATGCGGTCCGCGAACGTCCGCAGCATCCCGATCGTCGAAGGTAATCGTGTGGTCGGGATCGTCGCCCGGCGGGATCTGCTGCGTAGTTTTGTTCGCGACGATGCCGCGATCCTCGGTGAGCTCAGGGTTCGGCTGCGGGACGCCTTGGCCGACGGCGACTGCTGGGGGCTCCGGGTCGACGCGGGCATCGCCCGGCTGTGGCCCCTCGACGGCAGCTCCCCGGACCCCACCTTGGCCTTGTCCGTCGCAGCGGCCGTCCCCGGCGTACTGCATGTCCGGATCGAGCCGGCGCCCGCGGACCTCGACGTCCGTACGACGCCTCGACGACCCCGATAGGTGGCTGCTCATGGCTGCTGAGCCCCCGGCGCGGGCATTCGTGCGGCTCGAGGAGGACGAGGCCCTGGCCCTGGCCGCGACGATGCCGGTGGGGCGGATCGTCCACGCACGGGGAGAGCGGATGTTCGCGGCGCCGGTCAACGTCCTGCTGGAGCAGCGGGACGTGCTGTTCCGCACCGCACCGGATACCGAACTGCTGACGGCGGCGCGGGACAACTCGTCGGCCGCCTTCGAGGTGGACGACGTCGTCGACTGGTCGCGAAGTGGCTGGAGCGTGCTCATCCGCGGCCGGCTGAGCGAAGTCACCGACGCAGAAACCGTGCAGCGGGTGCTGAGCAGCCAACTCCGTCCCTGGGCTGCGGGGGACCGCGATCATGTTCTGCGACTGTCCGGTCAGGAGGTCACCGGTAGGCGTATCGAACCGGGTCCCGGCGGCACGGCGATCCTCGACCGTCCGGGCACTGCACGCGGCAGGTGACTCAGCTCGTCGTCTCGTCGGACTCGACGATCTGCCCGGCCGGACCAGCTGCTGGCGGGCGGTCGGTTTGGTCACGGGGACCCGCCGAGCTCCCGCCGAGGACGTAGTCCCCCCAACGGCTCGACTTCACCGGCGCGTGCTGCGGCTTGGGGGTGGTGACCCGCCGCGCGTCCAAGGTGTCCAGGAGGCGGTCCCGCCCACCGTTGACGCGGAACGCCAGCGCACCGAGCACGGATCCGTGCGGTGCGTGCGGATGCGGCCTGGTGGGGGCGCGCTCCAGGGCACGTTGGTAGGACCCGCTCAGCTCCCGCTGTTCATCCGGCGTGAGTCGATCGGCCAGTCGAGTGAGCAGCGCGCGTTCCCTGGCGGCCTGCGCCTTGACCAGCCCGTCGAGCTCGTGACCCATCTTGTTCCGGTCCAGACCGGCGGCCAGTCCGTCGCCGGACAGGGATTGCTCCAGCAGCCGCAAGGTGTGTTCGATGCGGGTCGCCCCATCCCGGAGCGACCGCACAGCTGCTCGGTCGTCAAGCGTCCGCCGAACGGCCGGCTGCACCACGTGCTGCACGGCCGACAGGTGCGCCGAGAGCCACATCACGGCCTCAAGCGGTCCTGCGCTCAGATCGTCCAGCAGCGCCAACGCCACATCGAGCGTGTCCTCGATCACCTGGAACGGCCGGTCCTGCCCGGGGGAGCTTTGATTCCCGCTCATCCTGAACCCCTTTTCCAAGGACTCCAACGTACGTCGGTCCGCGCGCCCTGACCATCCTCACGGGTCGGCACTGACGACGGTCGGTGCACGAGGCAGGATCTCCGGCATGGTCAATCCCAGCTGGGAACTGCTCCGGCTCTTCCTGCATGTCACGGCCGCGACGGTGTGGGTGGGTGGGCAGCTCGTCCTCGCCGCACTCGTCCCGACACTGCGTCGGCTGGCTCCGACCGCTCCCGCGGCCGCCGCCCGTGCCTTTGCAACCGTCGCCTGGCCCGCCTTCGGCGTCCTGATCCTCACCGGCATCTGGAATGCCGTGGCCGTGCGGGCGGAACTGCACGGCTCGTACGGCGCATTGTTCGCCACCAAGCTCCTCGTCGTCGCCGGGTCTGGAGTCAGTGCGTGGCTGCACGGCCGGGCAAGCCACCCGCGCGGGAGGGCGGTGTACGGCGCGGCGACCGCCTCCTTCGCGCTGCTCGCGGTGTTGCTCGGCATCCAGCTCACGCTGTAGCGGGACACCCGCGACACCGGGCCTGTACGGTCGTGACGCTGAGAGCTTCAGCCGGCCTGAGAACGGGACCGCCGCGATTGGCTGCGACCCGTGAGCACACCGCTCCCGCACAGGACTCCCAGGCGTGTTCGCACGAGGTCCCGTCCTGATGAGCAACGGATCTGGCCGTTCCCAGCTGCGCCTGCTGGTCGTCAATGCGGGATCGAGCTCGCTGAAAGTCGCCCTCGTGGCAGGCGGCCGGCTGCTCGAGTCCTCCGACCGACTCCCCGACGAACCGCCCGACGTGGACGCGGTCGGGCATCGCATCGTGCATGGCGGACCGGATTTCGTCGAGCCCGTCATCGTCGACGCCACCGTCGAAGGGCGCCTGCGGGAGCTCGTCGAGCTGGCGCCACTGCACCAGCCCAAGTCCTTAGCCGGGCTCGATGCCGCCCGGGCGCTCCTTCCAGACGTGCCACATGTCGCCTGCTTCGACACCGCCTTTCACGCAACGCTGCCGCCGGCCGCGTCGACCTATGCCCTGCCCCGCCGCTGGCGCGAGCGTTGGGGTGTTCGTCGCTACGGCTTCCATGGGCTGTCCCATGCCTGGGCCTCCCGTCGCGCACAGCAGCTCGTCCCAGGCGTACGGCGGGTCGTGACCTGCCACCTCGGCGCCGGCGCGTCGCTCTGCGCGGTACTCGACGGCCGCAGCGTCGACACCACCATGGGCTTCACGCCGCTCGACGGCCTCGTCATGGCGACCAGGAGCGGGTCGGTGGACCCGGGACTGCTCCTCTGGCTCGAGGAGCATGAAGGGCTCACCCCACCTGAGGTCGCGCACGCCCTCGAACACGAGTCTGGCCTGCTCGGCCTCGCCGGCACCGCCGACATGCGTGAATTGCTTCGTCGCCATGACGACGACGCCGGGCTGGCGTTCGAGGTCTATCTGCACCGGCTGGCAAGCAGCGTCGCCGCCATGACCGCGAGCCTCGGCGGACTCGATGCGGTGGTGTTCACCGGTGGGGTCGGAGCAGCATCCGCACCGGTGCGGCGGGCCGTCGCCGCCCGGCTCGCCTACCTCGGGATGCGACTCGACGATCACGCCAACGCCGACGCCGAGCCGGATGTCGACATCAGTGCTGCCGACGCCCGTGTCCGCACCCTCGTCGTCCGCTCCCGCGAGGACCTCGAGATCGCCGCCGGCGTCGAACACCTGCTCGCCCCCTGAGGCGGCTGCCGCGCTAGGCGCTTGCCTCCGGGCTGGCGTGGAAGTCCACCCGGCCGGCCACCTGCGGGTAGTGCAGGTCGAAGGCCGGCCGTTCGGATCGGATCCGCGGCATCGTCACGAAATTGTGGCGTGGCGGGGGGCAGGACGTTGCCCATTCCAGGGAGTTGCCGAAGCCCCACGGGTCGTCGCCCACCGCCCGCTCGCCGCGCCGGAACGACACGATCACGTTGTAGATGAACGGCAAGGTCGACGCGCCGAGCACAAACGCCCCGATCGAGGAGATCGTGTTGAGCGTGGTGAAGCCGTCCGAGGCGTTGTAGTCGGCGATCCGCCTGGGCATCCCCGCGGCGCCGAGCCAGTGCTGCAGCAGGAAGGTCAGGTGGAAGCCGATGAACAGCGTCCAGAAATGCACCTTGCCGAGCCGGTCGTCCAGCATCCGGCCGGTCAGCTTCGGGAACCAGAAATAGAGCCCGCCGAAGGCACCGAACACGACCGTGCCGAACACGACGTAATGGAAGTGTGCAACGACGAAGTAGGTGTCGGTGACGTGGAAGTCGATTGGCGGGCTGGCCAGCAGGACGCCGGTCAGGCCACCGAGCAGGAACGTCACGAGAAAGCCGAGGCAAAACAGCATCGGCGTCTCGAAGGTCAGCTGACCTCGCCACATCGTGCCGATCCAGTTGAAGAACTTCACCCCGGTCGGCACCGCGATCAGGAACGACAGGAAGGAGAAGAACGGCAGCAGGACCGCGCCGGTGGCGAACATGTGATGCGCCCAGACGGTCATCGACAGCGCGCCGATACTGATGGTCGCGAAGATCAGGCCCTTATAGCCGAACAGCGGCTTGCGGCTGAACACCGGCAGGATCTCGGTGACGACCCCGAAGAACGGCAGCGCGATGATGTAGACCTCGGGATGGCCGAAGAACCAGAACAGGTGCTGCCACAAGATGGCCCCGCCGTTGGCGGCGTCGTAGACGTGCGCGCCCAGATGCCGGTCGGCCTCCAGGGCGAACAGTGCGGCGGTGAGCACCGGGAACGCCATCAGCACCAGGATCGAGGTGACCAGGATGTTCCAGGTGAAGATCGGCATCCGGAACATCGTCATGCCGGGGGCGCGCAGCGAGATGATCGTGGTGATGAAGTTGACCGCGCCCAGGATCGTGCCGAGCCCAGCGCCGATCAAGCCGACGATCCACAGGTCCGAACCGATGTTCGGTGAGTGGATGATGTCGTTGAGCGGCGCGTAGGCGAACCAGCCGAAGGCGGCGGCGCCGTCAGGGGTGAGGAACCCCGCGGCGGCGGTGAGCCCGCCGAACAGGTACAGCCAGTAGGAGAAGGCGTTCAGCCGCGGGAAACTCATGTCCGGCGCGCCGATCTGCAGGGGCATGATGAAGTTCGCGAAGCCGTAGGCGGCAGGCGGGGCGAACAGGAACATCATGATCGTGCCGTGCATGGTGAACAGCTGGTTGTACTGCTCGTTGGACAGAAACTGCAAACGCGGTCGAGCCAGCTCGGCCCTCATCAGCTCGGCCATCGCGCCGGCGAACAGGAAGAAGCCGAAGGCGGTGCAGAGGTAGAGCAGCCCGATCGTCTTGTGGTCGGTCGTGGTGAGCACCTTGATGATCTTCGCCCCGGCGGGCTGACGGGCACGGGTCCGCGAGGAACGCAACGTCGGACCGGACAGCAGCGTCATACAGCGTCATCCCGGCCTGGGCGGCCATGCACATGACGGGCCCGGACTTGCCGGCAAAGGTAGGCGAGGAGTGCGGTCACGTCGACTCTCAGAAGGCTGCTGAGCACGAGGTACCGGGTTGGCGAGGGGGTCCTCGAAGGAGCGCGGCTCGCGCAGCGACCCTGGTCCCGGTTGGCTGTCGTCCAGTCGACGCGAGTGTAGGTGTGCCGCGGACCGTGGTCCAGGGTCGTGGCGCCCCGGCTGGGTCTACCGTCGGGGGGTCCCGTGGTTGCGGGCCGGGAGCGGACCTTGATGTGCGACCTGGGGGTCACGATGCACGACGACGACACGCTGGCAGCGAGCCTGTCCGGCCTGTCGGGCCTGCTGAGTGAGCATCGCGCACTGGAGGTGACGTTGGTGCGGGTCGCCACCTTCGCGGTCCAGGCGATCCCGGGCGCGCAGGGCGCCGGCCTGACGTTGCTCGAGGATGATCGCCGGCAGACCGTGGTGGCGACGGCGGACTTCGTCCGCGCCGTCGATGAGGTGCAGTACGGCCTTGGCGAGGGACCGTGCGTCAGTGCCGTCGCCGAACGCCGGACGTTCACCTCCGGCAACCTCGGCGGGGAAGCTCAGTGGCCCCGCTTCGGTCCGCGGGTCGGGCGGCTGGGGGTCCACAGCGCGTTGTCGCTGCCGCTGCTGCTGCCTGACCGGGTGATGGGGGCACTCAATGTCTACGCCCGGGGGAAGGACGTGTTCGACGCGCATGCGATCGGTCTGGGCGAGGCCTTCGCCCCGCACGCGGCGGTCAGCGTGGCCAACGCGCAACTCCTGGCCCAAGCCGAACGACTCGTCGCCCAGTTACAGGAGGCGTTGACGAGCCGCGCCGAGATCGACCAGGCGATCGGCGTCATCATGAGCCGGACCGGCCGGACCGCCCGCGAGGCGTTCGAGCGGCTGCGGTCACTGAGCCAGTCCCGATCGGTGAAGTTGACCGAGGTCGCCCGCGACCTGCTGGCCGAGGCAGTGCGGCAGGCCCGGGCCCGGCATGCCGACGCCGACGACGACTAGGCGACGACGACTAGGCGACAACGGCAGGGCATCACCGGGTCGGGATGACCGCAACCGGGCAGGTGGCGTGGTGCAACACGCCCTGACTGACCGAGCCGAGCACGGTCCCGAGCATCGCCTGGCTGGTCCGGCTCCCGACCACCAGGAGTTGCTGCGCCGACGACGCCGCGACGAGGCCGGGGACGGGATGGTCCCGGACGACGGTCTGCTGCACCGGCACCTCCGGGAACTGCTCCCCCCAGCCGGCCAGGATCTCCGAGAGGCGGGCCTCGGCCTGGGCGGGGGCTGGGGGTTCCGGTCGCCAGCTCATCGTGGCCAGCGGATCCGGTCGCCAGCACAGCACCGCCCGCAGCCCGACCCGGTGGCGGCTGGCGTAGCCGAAGGCGAAGT
>JAYSQK010000601.1:0-3727 GCA_043721555.1 Frankiales bacterium | reverse complement strand
GTCGACCGGCTGCTCGGCGAGCTCTGGCAGCTGGTCGAGGACGATCACGAGACGCTGATCGCGCTGGCGTACGGCGACCGCCTCGCCGCCGACGAGGCCCTCGCGCACAAGGTGCTCGCCGATGGGGCCGGCCGCCGCCCGGCGGGTACGCTGGATTGGGCGCCGCACCGCGACGTCCGGCGCTGACCCGGCGTACCCGCTCGCGCCTTTGCGCAGGAGGGGGCCGGCGTGGGCCGGGGGTGCTGGCCAACCGGCGCGGCAGCGTGCGGCAGGATCCGGGGCATGTCGACGCTCGTGCTGCTCCGCCACGGCGAGAGCCAGTGGAACGCCACCAATCAGTTCACCGGCTGGGTCGACGTCGATCTGACCGAGAAGGGCGTGCAGCAGGCCGTCCGCGGCGGTGAGCTGCTGCGCGAGGCGGGCGTGCTGCCGACGGTCGCGCACACCTCGGTCATGCGCCGCGCGATCCGCACCGCCAACCTCTCCCTCGACGCCGCCGAGCGCGCCTGGATCCCGGTGACCCGGCACTGGCGGCTCAACGAGCGGCACTACGGCGACCTGCAGGGCAAGGACAAAAAGGCCATCCGCGACCAGTACGGCGACGAGCAGTTCATGCGCTGGCGCCGGTCGTACGACGTACCGCCGCCGCCCCTGACCGTCGGCTCGGCCTGGGATGTGTCCGGCGACCCGCGCTACGCGGGGCTGGCCCCCGAGGTGGTGCCGCTGACCGAGTGCCTCGCCGACGTCGTGGCCCGGCTGCTGCCCTACTGGTACGACGTGATCGTGCCCGACCTGCGGGCCGGCCACGTCGTGTTGGTGGCAGCTCACGGCAACAGCCTGCGGGCGATGGTGAAGCACCTCGACGGGCTGACCGAGCAGCAGGTCGTGGGGTTGAACATCCCGACCGGGATCCCGTTGCGCTACGAGCTGGACGACGACCTGCGGCCGTGCACCGTCGGCGGGGATTACCTCGACCCGGAGGCGGCGGCGACCGCGGCGGCGGCGGTCGCCGACCAGGGCAAATAGCTCAGCTGACCGGGACGGCCCGTTCGCCGGTGACCAGGTAGACCACCCGGCGGGCCACCGACACGGCGTGGTCGGCGAAGCGCTCGTAGTAACGGCCGGCCAGGGTGATGTCGATCGCGGCCTCGATGCCGTGCGCCCAGCTGTCGGCGAGCAGCGCCGTGAACAGCGCCTTGTGCAGGTCGTCCATCACGTCGTCGTCGCGCTCGAGCTGCGCGGCGAGCTCGACGTCGCGACCGGCGATGACGCTGCCGGCCTTGGCGACGATCTCCTCGGCGGTGTGGCCCATCTCGAGCAGGGTGCTGCGCAGCTCGGGCGGGACGGCCGAGGCCGGGAAGCGGCGCCGGGCGATCTTGGCGACGTGCAGGGCGAGATCGCCCATCCGCTCGAGGTCGGCGACCATCCGCAATGACGTGATGAGCATCCGCAGGTCGGTGGCGACCGGCTGCTGGCGGGCCATCAGGTCGAAGCACTGCTCCTCGACCTGGTGGTAGAGCGCGTCGACCGCTTCGTCGGCGGTGATGACGGTCTCGGCCAGCTGCAGGTCGGCGTCGAGCAGGGCCGTCGTGGCGCGGGCCATCGCCGAGCCGACGAGGGCGGTCATGTCGACCAGCGCCTTGGAGATGCCGTCGAGGTCGTCGTGGTAGGCGTCGCGCATCCCCCGACCCTAGCCTCGTCGGCCGCTCCGACACCGCCGTTGGTTGAACCCCGGCTGTCCGTCAGGTGAACAGTGCCTCGCCGGCACGGTCCGCTGCGCCGGCATCCGTACCCTCGTCCACGTGGACCTGCCGGCCGTGCTCGCCTCGCTCGTCGTGGGCATCGCCCTCGGCGCAGGCGTGGTCCTCGCGACCGTCCGCCGGCCCGCCGCGCCGGTCGTGGTGGCCGATCCGCTGCCGGCCACCCGCGCCCTCGTCGAGGCCCTGCCGGTCGCCGTCGTGGTGCTCGACGCGACCGACGAGGCGGTGCTGGCCAATCAGGCCGCCATCGCGCTGGGGCTGCTCGCCGACAACGGCCTGCCCGTGACCGAGCTGCGCGCGCTGGTCCGCGAGACCCGCCGGGCCGGCCTGCCCCGGGAGGCCGACATCCTGCTGCGCGGCGTCCATTCCGCCGTCCGGGCCCGGCTGGCGCCGCTCGCCGACGGTCAGGTCGCGTTGCTCGTCGAGGACGTCACCGAGGCCCGCCGGGTCGAGGCGGTCCGCCGGGACTTCGTCGCCAACGTCTCGCACGAGTTGAAGACGCCGGTCGGGGCGATGCAGTTGCTGGCCGAGGCGCTGCAGGGCGCGAGCAGCGACCCGGCCGCGGTCCGCCGGTTCGCCGACCGGGTCCATCACGAGGCCGGCCGGCTCGGTCGGCTCGTCCAGGAGCTGCTCGACCTGTCCCGGCTGCAGGGCGCCGAACCGATGCCCGACGCACGCCCGGTGTCGCTCGACGCGGTGCTCGCCGAGGCCGTCGATCGCACCCGGACCGCGGCGGCCTCCCGCGGCATCGCCGTCGTCCGGGGCGGCGCGCGAGGGCTCTCGGTGCTCGGTTCCGAGACGCAGCTGGTCACCGCGCTGGTCAACCTGATCGACAACGCCGTCGCCTACAGCCCCGACCGCACCCGGGTCGCCCTCGCCGTACGCCGGGACGGGAAGTGGGCCGAGCTGAGCGTCACCGATCAGGGCATCGGGATCGGCGAGAAGGACCTCGAGCGGGTCTTCGAGCGGTTCTACCGGGCCGACCCGGCGCGCAGCCGGGCGACCGGCGGCACCGGGCTGGGCCTCGCGATCGTCAAGCACGTCGCGAGCAATCACGGCGGCGAGGTGGGCGTGTGGAGTGTCGAGGGCTCCGGCTCGACGTTCACCCTCAAACTCCCGGTCGCACCGAACAACGAGGGGGAGCAGGCATGACGCGGGTCCTGGTGGTCGAGGACGAGGAGTCGTTCTCCGAGGCGCTGTCCTACCTGCTGCAGCAGGAGGGGTTCGAGGTCGCGGTGGCCGCCACCGGGCCGGAGGCGATCGCGGAGTTCGACCGCAGCGGCGCCGACATCGTGCTCCTCGACCTGATGCTGCCCGGCCTGTCCGGTACCGAGGTCTGCCGGCAGCTGCGGGCCCGGTCGTCCGTGCCGGTGATCATGCTGACGGCCAAGGACAGTGAGGTCGACAAGGTCGTCGGGCTCGAGCTCGGTGCCGACGACTACGTCACCAAGCCCTACTCCGGCCGCGAGCTCGTCGCCCGGGTCCGGGCCGTGCTGCGCCGTGGCGCCGAGCCCGAGGAGCAGCTGCCCGGCGCGCTCGAGGCCGGCCCGGTCCGGATGGATGTCGACCGGCACGTCGTCACCGTCGCCGGCGACGGGATAGCCCTACCGCTCAAGGAGTTCGAGCTGTTGGAGGTGCTGCTCCGCAACGCCGGCCGGGTGATGACGCGCGGCCAGCTCATCGACCGGGTGTGGGGGGCCGACTACGTCGGTGACACCAAGACCCTCGACGTGCACGTCAAGCGTTTGCGGGCCAAGGTCGAGCCCGATCCCGCCGCGCCGCAGCACCTGGTGACCGTCCGCGGCCTGGGTTACAAATTCGAGCGCTGACCGGCCGGGTGGGTCAGCGACCCGCCGGCCGCACGGACCGTGCACAGTCGCACCAGTTCGGCGTACGCCGCGGGGCCGAGCAGCTCGGTGAGCTCCGCGCCGTAGGAGACGACGACCGCGTCGGCCCCGACATGGGCC
>JAYSQK010000600.1:0-1564 GCA_043721555.1 Frankiales bacterium | reverse complement strand
TACAAGCGGCTGACCGCCGACCCCGGCAATCCCCTGCAGAACCGGGCCGTCGAACGCACCTACCCGCCGGGCTCGACCTTCAAGGTGATCACCGCGGCGGCGGCCCTGGCCAGCGGTCGCTACACCCCGGACACCCGGATCCCCGCGCCGACCGTGCTGAAGCTGCCGCAAACCAGCAAGACGCTCAGCAACTTCGGTGGCGAGCGCTGCGGCGACGGCGCCACCGACACCCTCGCCGACGCGCTCGCCATCTCCTGCAACACGGCCTTCGCCTCGCTCGGGCTCGCCCTGGGCCAGGACGCCGTCCGCAGACAGGCGGAGGCCTTCGGCCTGGGCGACAGCAGCCTGGTGCTGCCCCAGCGGGTCGCCACCAGCATCTACCCCGACACGCTGTCGCCGCCGCAGGAGGCGCAGTCGGCCATCGGCCAGTACGACGTCCGGGTCACGCCGTTGCAGATGGCGATGGTGGCCGCCGGGATCGCCAACGGTGGGGAAGTCATGCGGCCCTACCTGGTCAGCGAGGTGCAGGCCCCCGATCTCAGCACCCTCGATGTCGCCAAGCCGGAGCTCTACCGGCGCGCGGTCAGCCAGCAGGTGGCCGCCACGATGACCACCCTGATGGAGGGCGTCGTGACCCGGGGCACCGGCACGGCGGCGCAACTGTCCGGGGTGCGGGTCGCCGGCAAGACCGGCACCGCGCAGCACGGTCCCGGCGCCGCCCCGCACGCCTGGTTCATCGGCTTCGCGCCGGCGCAGGACCCCAAGGTCGCTGTCGCCGTCCTGGTCGAGGACGGCGGCTCGCTGGGCTCCGACGCCACCGGCGGCAAGGTGGCCGCGCCGATCGCCCGCGAGGTCCTGCGGGCGGTGCTGGCCCGATGACCGCACCGACCCGGCTGCTCGGCGGTCGCTACCAGCTCGGCGCCGTGATCGGTCGCGGCGGGATGGCCGAGGTCCTGCTGGCCCGCGACCTTCGGCTGGACCGCGAGGTGGCCGTCAAGGTGCTGCGGACCGACCTGGCCCGGGACCCGTCGTTCCAGGGCCGGTTCCGCCGCGAGGCGCAGGCTGCCGCGTCGCTGGACGCGCCGAGCATCGTGACGGTCTACGACACCGGCGAGGACGACGACGGCGTGCCGTACATCGTCATGGAGCGGGTCCAGGGACGCACCCTCCGGGAGGTGCTGCAGACCGAGGGTCGGCTGCTGCCGCAGCGCGCCCTCGAAGTCACGGCCGACGTCTGCTCGGCGCTCGAGGTCGCGCACGCCGCCGGCATCGTGCACCGCGACATCAAGCCGGCCAACGTCATGCTCACCCCGACCGGCGAGATCAAGGTGATGGACTTCGGCATCGCCAGGGCAGCCGCCGGCAGCAGCTCGACGATGACGCAGACCGCCGCGGTGATCGGGACCGCCGCCTACCTCTCGCCCGAGCAGGCCCGCGGCGAGCAGGTCGACGCGCGGTCCGACATCTACTCCGCCGGCTGCCTGCTCTACGAGCTCATCACCGGCAGCCCGCCGTTCGTCGGCGACTCGCCCATCGCGGTGGCCTACCAGCATGTCCGTGAGGA
>JAYSQK010000599.1:0-4649 GCA_043721555.1 Frankiales bacterium | reverse complement strand
CCCGGTGACTGCCGCAGCGAGCTCGACTTCTTTTACCTGCTCGGCGTCAAGCTCCGTGAGCGGCTGGCTGCTTCGACCTTGGATCGCGACAAACCCCTGCGGCACCTTACCTGGGACTACCCAGTCGACGAGCATGGCGAGGTCGACGCCGAGTCGGTCCTGCAGGAGGTCAACGGTAAATTCCTGACCGGGGACAAGGCCGGGCAGTTCCTCACCTCGTTCGTCGAGATGAAGGCCGACGGCTCGACCAGCGGCGGTTGCTGGATCTACACCAACGTCTACAAGGACGGCGTCAACCAGTCGGCCCGGCGAAAGCCCGGTCAGGAGCAGGACTGGGTCGCCGCGGAGTGGGGCTGGGCCTGGCCGATGAACCGGCGGCAGCTCTACAACCGTGCGTCGGCCGACCCAGATGGCAAGCCCTGGAGCGAGCGCAAGGCACTGGTCTGGTGGGACGAGGAGCAGGCCAAGTGGGTCGGCCACGACGTGCCCGACTTCCAGGTCGACAAGGCCCCGTCCTACCGGGCGCCGGCGGGTGCGACCGGGCCGGACGCCATCGACGGTGACGACCCGTTCATCATGCAGGCCGACGGCAAGGGCTGGCTCTACGCGCCGTCCGGCTTGGTCGACGGACCGATGCCGGCGCACTACGAGCCGGCCGAATCACCCGTCCGCAACCCGATGTACACCCAGCAGGCCAATCCGACCCGCGAGGTCTTCAAGCGCAAGGACAACCCGATCAACCCCTCGCCGCCCGAGGTCGGCTGGGAGGTGTTCCCCTACGTCTTCACCACCTACCGGTTGACCGAGCACCACACGGCCGGCGGGATGAGCCGGTGGCTGCCCTATCTGTCGGAGTTGCAGCCGGAGATGTTCTGCGAGGTGTCGCCGGAGCACGCCAAGGAGCGCGGGCTGGAACACCTTGGCTGGGCGACGATCGTGACCGCGCGGACCGCGATCGAGGCGCGGGTGCTCGTGACCGACCGGGTCGTGCCGCTGACCGTCGGCGGCCGGACGATCCACCAGGTCGGCTTGCCCTACCACTGGGGGGTCGGCAAGGACGCCCTCGTCACCGGCGACTCGGCCAACGACCTGTTCGGCTTGTCGCTCGACGCCAACGTGCACATCCAGGAGACCAAGGTGGCCAGCTGCGACATCCAGCCCGGCCGTAGGCCGACCGGACCGGCGTTGCTGCGCTACGTCGCGGAATACCGCAGCCGGGCAGGCATCACCGTCGAGACCGGCAACCAGCGGCTGACCGTCGAGGAGCGCACCCCGTGAGTAACAGCTTCTTCGGTCCGGTCGACCCCGCCGCCGATGCCGGTTGGGCCGAAGCCCCCTCCCGGAAGGGCTTTTTCACCGACACTTCGGTCTGCATCGGCTGCAAAGCATGCGAGGTCGCCTGCAAGGAGTGGAACGCCATCCCAGACGACGGGATGAACTTCCTCGGCTCGTCGTACGACAACACCGGCGCGCTTGGGGCGAGCACCTGGCGGCACGTCGCGTTCATCGAGCAGCCCAAGCGGCTCGGCAGCCAGAACGTCGGCCACGTCGGCCAGCCGGTCGGCGGGCCGGTCAGCGATCTGGTCAACGCGGCCGCGGATTCCGCGCTGTCTGGCGACCGGACGATGCTCGGCACCGACAACACCAAGGTCGATCTCGGCATGCCGACGATGGCGCTGCCCGGCGCCGACGGCGCGGGCCGTGCGGACTTCCGCTGGCTGATGGAGAGCGACGTCTGCAAACACTGCACGCACGCGGCCTGTCTGGACGTCTGCCCGACCGGATCGCTGTTCCGCACCGAGTTCGGCACGGTCGTCGTCCAGGACGACATCTGCAACGGCTGTGGCTATTGCGTGCCGGCCTGCCCGTTCGGCGTGATCGACCGGCGGATCGGCGAGAAGGGCGTGACCAAGAACGTCGGCATCGCCCAGAAGTGCACGCTGTGCTACGACCGGATCGGCGACGGACTGCAGCCCGCCTGCGCCACCGCCTGCCCGACCCAGTCGATCCAGTACGGCGACCTGGCGGAGTTGCGCGAGCGGGCCGAGGCGCGGGTGGCCACCCTGCAGGCCGCCGGCGTGCACGACGCCAAGCTCTACGGCGAGAACGAGCACGACGGGATCGGCGGCCTCGGGGCGTTCTTCCTGCTGCTGGACGAGCCCGAGGTCTACGGCCTGCCACCGGATCCGATCGTCACGACCAAGGACCTGCCGGCGATGTGGCGGCAGGCCGGTCTGGCCGCCGTGACGATGCTGGCCGGCGCCGTCGCCGTCTTCGTCGGTCGCGGCGCGTGAGCGCCTCCTCCGACATCGGCCACCAAGCGGTCGTCGGCCAGGCCGGTGGGCGACGCGGCGGTGGTGGCCGCAAGGGTGGCCGGGGTGGCAAGCGCCGCGACGAGCACCAGATGGTGCCGGACGCCACCTTCACCTCCTACTACGGTCGGCCGATCCTCAAGGCCTCGCCCTGGGAGAACGACATCCCGGCCTACCTGTTCCTCGGTGGCCTGGCTGCGGGCTCCTCGCTGCTCGGCGCCGGCGCTGACCTGTCCGCCAGGCCGGCGCTGCGTCGCACCGGGCGGCTCGGCGCGATGGTCGGGATCCTGGTCAGCTTCGCCGCGCTCGTGCACGATCTGGGCCGCCCCGAGCGGTTCTACAACATGTTGCGGGTCGCCAAGCCGACTTCGCCGATGAGCGTCGGCACCTGGATCCTGACCGGCTATGGACCGCTCGCCGGGCTCGCCGGGGCGGCCGAGTTGCGTGGGCTGCTGCCGCGCAAGCTCTCGTGGTTGGCCACCCTGCTGCGGTTCGGCGCCCGCCCGGCCGGGCTCGGGGCGGCCGTGCTGGCGCCCGCTGTCGCGTCGTACACGGCGGTGCTGCTCTCAGACACGGCCACGCCGACCTGGCACGACGCGCACTCGCACCTGCCGTTCGTGTTCGTCGGCTCGGCCGCCGCCGCCGCGGGCGGACTGGGCATGCTCGCGGCGCCGGTTGCCGAAGCCGGCCCGGCGCGCCGGCTCGCCGTCGGCGGCGCGCTGCTCGAGTTGGCCGTCGAGCACAAGATGGAGCAGGCGATGGGCCTGACGGCCGAACCCCTGCATCACGGGCGCGCAGGCACGCTGATGCGGGCCAGCAAGGCGCTCACCGCCGCGGGCGCCGTCGGCGCGGCAGTCGTTGCACGGCGGAGCCGCTTCGGCGCCGTCGTGACCGGCGCGGCGCTGCTGGCGGGATCGGCGTGCACCCGGTTCGGCATCTTCGAGGCGGGGCAGGAATCGGCCAAGGACCCGAAATATGTGGTGATCCCGCAGCGGCAACGGCTCGAGGGCCGGCTGCGGTAGAAATGCTGCGCAACCACCATATCTCGACGTAACGGCTCGACGACGAGCCGGGACAAGGACGCCCCCTATGACCACGAGCACCACCATGTCCGCCAACCCGACCAAGGGCCGGTGGGGGATTGCCGCCGCCGCGCTGCTGCTGCAGTTCGCGATCGGCGCGGTCTACGCCTGGAGCATCTTCAGCAAGGCGTTCACCGCCAACTTCAAGGCCAAGCACGGCTTCGCGCTCTCCAAGACCGACGCGGCGATCCCGTTTGAGACCACCATCGGGATGATCTTCATCGGCACCTACATCGGCGGCCGGATCCAGGACAAGATCGGTCCGCGCCTGGTCGCTCTGGTCGGCGGCGTCGTCTACTCGATCGGGATCATGCTCGCCTCGCTCGCGACCACCTCGGGCGACCTGGGGCTGCTCGTCGCGACGTACGGCGTGATCGGCGGTTTCGGCCTCGGACTCGCCTACATCGTGCCGATCGCCATGCTGCAGAAGTGGTTCCCGGACAAGCGCGGGCTGATCACCGGGCTCGCCGTCGGCGGCTTCGGCTTCGGCGCGGTCATCACCTCGCCGATCGCCCAGCGGCTGATCGACAACAACCCGCTGGTGCCGACCAAGCCGTTCCTGCCGCTGGGCATCGCCTATCTCGTGCTGTCGGTCATCGGAGCGTCGTTCTTCCGGAACCCGCCAGAGGGGTACGCCGTGCCGGGCTTCGTGCCGGCGACGACCGGCCGGGTGGTCGACAGTGGCCGCGACTACACCCAGTCCGAATCGCTGAAGACCCCGCAGTGGTACCTCCTGACCGCGATCCTCACCCTCAACGTGACCGCCGGCATCGCCCTGATCAGCCAGGCCGCGGCCAGCGCCACCGACATCGCCGGCTACACGAAGACCGCCGCCGCGAGCGCCGTCGCGCTGCTCGCCCTGTTCAACGGCGCCGGGCGGATCTTCTGGGCTGCCGTGTCGGACAAGGTCGGCCGGATGCCGGCCTTCGTCGCGATGCTCGGGATCCAGGGGGTGTGCTTCCTGCTCCTGCCGCATGCCACCTCGACGGCGTCGTTCTTCGTCCTAGGCGCGCTGATCTACCTGTGCTACGGCGGCGGGTTCGGCACCATGCCGGCGACCGCGGGTGACTACTTCGGGGTGCGGCACGCCGGCGCGATCTACGGCCTGATGATCCTGGGCTGGAGCCTGGGTGGTGTCATCGGGCCGCAGATCGCCGCCAAGCTGATCGGCGATGCCAAGGACTACACGACGGCCTACACGACGATCGGCGTCATCGCCCTGATCGCGATCGTCCTGCCGCTCGTGACGCGGATC
>JAYSQK010000598.1:0-2367 GCA_043721555.1 Frankiales bacterium | reverse complement strand
GACCCCGCCGAGCCCGCCGAGCCCGCCGAGCCGCCAATTGCTCAGCTCGTTACCCGATACGCGTCGTACACACCCTCGACCGCCCGGACCTGGTTGAGCAGATGGCCCAGGTGCTTGGGGTCAGCCATCTCGAAGGAGAACCGGGACACCGCCACGCGATCCCTGGTCGTGGTGACCGTCGCCGACATGATGTTGACGTGGGCGTCCGACAGCATCCGGGTGACATCCGAGAGCAGCCGGCTGCGGTCGAGCGCCTCGACCTGGATGTTGACCAGGAACAGCGACCCGGCCGTCGGCGCCCACTCGACCTCGACCAGACGGTCCGGGTCGGCGGTGAGCTGGCCGGCGTTGACGCAGTCCCGGCGGTGCACCGACACGCCCCGGCCGCGGGTGACGAAGCCGACCACCTCATCGCCGGGCACCGGCGTGCAGCAGCGGGCCAGCTTGACCCAGACGTCGGTGACGCCGTGTACGACGATGCCGGGGTCGGTCGCCGGCCGGGAGCGGGCCGGCCGGGTCGGGGCGGCAGTCTCGGCGAGGTCCTCGACGGCCCCCTCGGCGCCACCCATGCCGGCGATGACCTTGCCCACGACGGCCTGCGCCGAGATGCGGCCCTCCCCCACCTCGGCGTAGAGCGTCGTGAGGTCGGTGAGCCGGAGCTCCTTGGCAATCGTTGGCAGGGCGTCGCCGCCGAGCAGGCGTTGCAGCGGCAGGCCGGCCTTGCGCATGGCCCGGCCGAGCTGATCCTTGCCCGCCTCGACGGCGTCCTCCCGGCGTTCCTTGGCGAACCACTGCCGGATCTTGTTGCGGGCCCGCGGGCTCTTGACGAACTGCAGCCAGTCCTGCGACGGATGGGCGGTCTCGGCTTTGCTGGTGAAGATCTCGACGACATCGCCGTTGTCGAGGGTGGACTCGAGGGGCACCAGCCGGCCGTTGACGCGCGCCCCGATGCAGCGGTGGCCGACCTCGGTGTGCACCCCGTAGGCGAAGTCGACGGGGGTCGCGCCGCTCGGCAGCGAGACGACATCGCCCTTGGGGGTGAAGACGAAGACCTCGGCCGAGTGCAGGTCGAAGCGCAACGAGTCCAGGAACTCCCCCGGATCGGCGGCCTCCTTCTGCCAGTCCAGAAGTTGCCGTAGCCAGGCCATGTCGTCGCCCTTGACCGGCGCGCTGACCGCCCCGCCCTCCTTGTATTTCCAATGCGCGGCGATGCCGTACTCGGCCCGCTTGTGCATCTCGACGGTCCGGATCTGCATCTCGACCGGCTTGCCCTCAGGGCCGATCACCGAGGTGTGCAGCGACTGGTACATGTTGAATTTGGGCATCGCGATGTAGTCCTTGAACCGCCCCGGCAGCGGCGACCACAGCGCGTGGATGGTGCCGAGCGCGGCGTAGCAGTCGCGGACCGAGTCGACGGTGACCCGGATGCCGACGAGGTCGTAGATGTCGGTGAAGTCGCGGCCGCGCACGATCATCTTCTGGTAGATCGAGTAGTAGTGCTTGGGCCGGCCGGTGACGGTGGCCCGGATCTTGGCGGCCTTCAGGTCGTCGCCGACCTTCTGCACGACCTCGGCCAGCTGGGTGTCGCGTGAGGGCGCGCGATCGGCTACCAGGCGGACGATCTCGTCGTACCGCTTGGGGAACAGGGTCGCGAAGGCGAGGTCCTCGAGCTCCCATTTGATGGTGTTCATGCCCAACCGGTGGGCCAGCGGGGCGAAGATCTCCAGGGTGGTGGTGGCGATCCGCTCCTGCTTCTCCTGCTTGAGAAAGCGCAGCGTCCGCATGTTGTGCAGCCGGTCGGCGAGCTTGATGACGAGCACCCTCGGGTCGCGCGCCATCGCGACCACCATCTTGCGGATGGTCTCGGCCTCGGCCGCCTCGCCGTACTTGATCTTGTCCAGTTTGGTGACGCCGTCGACCAGGTTCGCGACGTCCTCGCCGAACTCCAGGCGCACATCCTTGAGCGTGTACGCCGTGTCCTCGACGGTGTCGTGGAGCAGCGCCGCGACCAGCGTCGTCGTGTCCATGCCGAGCTCGGCCAGGATCGTGGTGACGGCCAGCGGATGGGTGATGTAGGGGTCACCGCTGCGCCGGCGCTGCTCGCCGTGCATCTGCTCGGCGACCTCATAGGCCCGCTGGACGAGCCGCAGATCGGCTTTCGGGTGGCTGGCCCGGATGCTGCGGTTGAGCGGCTCGAGCACCGGCGGGGTGGCACCGGGCTTGGTCGCGGTGAGCCGGGCCAACCGGGCCCGCACCCGACGCCCGGATGGGGGTCCGCTGCCGCGGTCGGCCTCATCGGTCAGCGGGACGACCACGTCTGGCTGCGTCTGCGGCACCGGGCTCACCACGGCCGGGCCGGCGAGGGGG
>JAYSQK010000597.1:0-4715 GCA_043721555.1 Frankiales bacterium | reverse complement strand
GTCGGTCCGGGCCTTGAGCGAGGCGAGGAACGCCTCGTCCTCGTCCGGCGAGGTGGCGACGGCCCGTCCCGGCCGGTCGTACTCCGCCGGGATCCCCCGGTTGCCCTTGTAGGGCAGCGAGCGGGCCGCCCCCTGCGGCCGGCCGGCCACGAACCACAGCACCGGCCCGATCGCGAGCTCGCCGAGCAGCAACACGATGACGAACCAACCCCACTTGGGCAGGTTGCGGATCCGCGTCTCGTCGGCCGTGATGACATCGAGCAGGGCGTAGACCCACAGGACGAGCACCGCGATCCCCAGCGCGCCTTCTCCGTAGAGCACGGCAACCTCCTCGGTCGGGGCCTTGAGGTTAGCGATCTCAGCCGCCCGCCGCAGGAGGTGTGGGCAGGACGCCGGCGCCTGCTCAGCGGGCGCGGCGACCCCGATGCAGCAGGGTGCGCAGGCCGCCGGCCCGGCTGCGTGAGGGCGCCGAGGTGTGGGCTCGCCGGGCCTCGGTCCGCAGGTGCTCGGCACCGGCGGCGGCGGCAAGGGTGTGTTCGAACAGATCCATCGTGACTCCGACGATTCAAGGGGTAGTTGAGGCGTTCGGCCTACGATGATGAGGATACTCTCGTGCCGAGCCGAAGGACTGTGAGATGGACGACACCGATCGCCTGCTGCTGCGCGCGCTCCAGGGCGACGCCCGCTCGTCGTACGCGGAGCTGGCGCGAGTGGTTGGGTTATCAGCCCCCAGCGTGCACGACCGGGTGCGTCGGCTCGAGCGCGCCGGGATCTTGCGTGGGTACGCCGCCGACGTCGAACCCAAGGCGGTCGGGCTCGGCGTCAGCGCGCTGGTCGGGATCCAGCAACGGGAGGGCGTCGAGCAGGACGACCTGGCCACCAGCCTCGCGCAGGTCCAGGAGGTCGAGGACTGCTGGTTCGTCGCCGGCGACGAGGCCTTCATCGTCAAGGTGCGGGTCGCCGACGTCGACGCGCTGGAGCACACCCTCGCCACGCTGCGCCGGATCCCGGGCGTCAGCCGGACCCGGACGACGGTGGTCCTGTCGACCCGGTTCGAGGGGCGCCGGTGGGTGCCCGAGCCGGGGTCGCCGCCGGCCAGTCCGTCGTAGGCTGGTCCGGTGACCTCCGGCCCCGTCGACCCGCCCGTCGAACGCTCCGCAGGCCGGGCCGCGGGGGTCTACACGCTCGCCCGGCTCACCCTGTTCCTGCTGGTCGTGGTGCTGCTCAACCTGCTCTTCGGGCTCACCGGGCTGCCGCTGGCAGCCATCGGGCTGCTGGTCAGCAGCGTGGTCGGTTTCGTCCTGCTCCGTCGGCAACGGGAGGCGCTCGCGGCGGCGGTCGCGGGCCGGTCCGCGCGCCGGGCCGCCGAGCAGGCCGCGCTCCGGGATCGTCTTGACGAGGGCCACCCGGACGAGGGCCGCCTGGACGAGGGCCGCTGAGGCCGAACCTGCAGCGCGGCGAGCTGCTCGCCGTTGCGATGACCGGTGCCGGCTGCGGGCTGGCGACCCGGGACCGGTCCTGGACCGTGCCGACCGGGGAGGCCGCAGCGGCGCTCGCTGCCCTGGCCGCGGACGGCCCGCGCTGGCTGTGGTGGCGGGCCCGGGAGTGCCGCCTGCTGCCGCTGCGGCCACGCACCTGCTGGGACCTCGGCGCGGTGCACCAGGTGCTGCACGGCGGCCGGCGCGACGACCCGGCCGCGGTGTGGGCCGCCGCCAACGGGCTGGGCCAGCCGGGCGAGTCCGGCGCTGAGCTCGCCCTGCTCGACCGCGGTGGCCGCGCCGTCGAGGGCGACCCCGCCGACCCGGTCCGGGCCGACGGCACGCTGCACCCGGAGTGGACGGCCGGGGTGCCCCCCGACCCGGCCCGCTGGGCTGCGCTCACGCTCGAGGTCCAGGCACGCCAGGAGGCCGCGCTGCGAGCCCTGCCCGACCCCCGACCGCGACCACTCGACCCGCCGCTGGCCCTGCTCACCGCGTACGCCGAGTCGGCGGCCGCCCTGCTCGCCGTCGAGCTCGAGCACGACGGGCTGCCGGTGGACCGGGCCATCGCTGAGACCCTGGTCGGTGCGCAGCTCGGGCCCCGGCCGGGCTCGACGCGGCAGGTCCGCGACGCGCCTGTGCTCGCCCTGCTGCCGACCGACCTGCGCAATCCCGCGCTGGTCCGGGAGGCGCTGCTGCGGCTCGGTATCGACCTGCCGGACACCCGCTCGTGGCGGCTGGAGGCCTACCGCAGTGCGCACCCAGCGGTCGAGGCGTTGCTGGCCTGGCGCAAGGTCGAGCGGACGGCGACGACGTACGGCTATGGCTGGCTAGACGCCCAGGTCGGCGTGGACGGTCGGCTGCGTGGGGCCTGGACCTCCGCCGACGGGGGTGCGGGCCGGATGACGGCGCAGGCCGGGCTGCACAGCCTGCCGGCCGAGCTGCGGCCCGCCGTCGCTGCCGAGGCCGGTCACGTCCTGGTGCGCGCCGACCTGGGGCAGGTCGAGCCGCGGGTGCTGGCGGCGGTGTCCGGCGACCCTGGGCTGGCCGGCGCCGCGCGGGCCGACGACATGTACTCGCCGGTCGCCGACGCGCTTCGCTGTGACCGGCCAACCGCCAAAGTGGCTGTCCTGGCGGCGATGTACGGCCAGACCAGCGGGGCGGCCGGGCGTGCGCTCGAGCAGATGGAACGCGCCTATCCGAAGGCGCTGGCGTTCCTGCGGGCTGCCGAGCAGGCCGGTCGGGAGGGCCGCGATGTCCGCACCCACGGTGGTCGGCTCGTCCGGGTCGGCTCGGGCGGGGCCGGACGGTTCGCCCGCAATGCCGTGGTGCAGGGCGCGGCCGCGGAACTGTTCAAGGTGTGGGCGGCCAGCGTGCGCACCGGCTTGGGCCCTGATGGCGGCCGGATCGTGCTGTGCCTGCACGACGAGCTGCTCCTGCACGTGCCGGTCGACCGGGCCGAGGAGGCCGCCCGGTTGCTGCACACGGCGCTGGCCGACACGGCGGCCCGCTGGGCGAGTGGCTGCGGAGTGCGGTTCGTTGCCGAGGTCGCGGTCGTGGCCCGCTGGTCGGACGCGAAGGCCTGAGCTCGACTGCTCAACTCCGCCACTTCCCCTGTCGTACGACGGGAACGAAGCGCCCAAACCAGGTGCAATGGGGCCACGGCCACGGGGGACGTGGCGTCGGGGCGGCCGCCGACCCGTCAGAACAGCGCGAGCCCCACGCCGAGCAGCACGCCGTACGCCAGCTGCAGTTGCCCGGTGCCCTTGAGCGCGGCCACGAGGTCCCGGCCGGTGGCGCCGCTGCGCACGATGCGCACCGGCCCGACCGCGAGCGGCAGCGCGAGCAGCGCGAGCAGTGCACCCGGGTGAGCCACCGCCACGGCTATGGCAACGAGGAACGGCAGGACGACCAGGGCCGTGTAGAGCAGCCGGGTCCGCGGGTCGCCGATTCGGACCGCCAGCGTCTGCTTGCCGGAGACGCTGTCGGTCGGGATGTCGCGCAGGTTGTTGGTGACCAGGATCGAGCAGGCCAGCGCGCCGCTGGCGACGCCGCCGGCCAGCGCCAGCAGCGACAGGTGCCCGGTCTGGACGTACGTCGTGCCGATGACCGCCACCAGCCCGAAGAAGACGAAGACCGACACCTCGCCGAGCCCGCGGTAGCCGTAGGGGCTCTTGCCGCCGGTGTAGCCCCACGCGGCAAACAGCGCGGCTGCCCCGACGACCAGGAGCAGCAGGCTGGTCAGCAGCGCCAGCACCAACCCGACGACTGCTGCCACGGCGAAGGCGCCGAGGGCCGCGGCCAGCACCGCTTTCGGCCGCGCGACCCCCGACCCGACGAGCCGCAGCGGCCCGACCCGCGCGTCGTCGGTCCCGCGAATCCCGTCGCTGTAGTCGTTGGCGTAGTTGACACCGATCTGCAGGGCCAGCGCTACGACCAGCGCCAGCAGCGCCCGGTCGAGGCGCGCGCCATCGGTCGCGGCGGCCGCACCGGTGCCGACCAGCACCGGGGACAGCGCGGCCGGAAGGGTGCGCGGTCGCGCCCCTTCCACCCATTGCGCGGTGGTGGTCATCAGATGGCCGACCGTAGGGCGTTGCGGTCGATCTTGCCCGTCGGGAGCATCGGCAGGGCGTCGAGGACCCGCAGCTCGCGCGGCGCGGCGACCCGTGCCACGCGGGCGGCGACGTGCTCGCGGGCCTCGCCGAGCGAGAGCGGTGCTCGCAGGACCACGGCCGCGACCACCCGCTGCCCCCACTGTTCGTCGGGCACCCCCACGACGGCGACCTCGACCACCGACGGGTGCTCGGCGAGCGCCGCCTCGACCGCGCCCGGCGCGACCTTCTCCCCGCCGGTGACGACGAGATCGTCGGCCCGGCCGACCACGACGAGCCGGCCGTCGGGATCGAGATATCCGACGTCACTCGTGGTGAAGGTGTCGCCGGCGAAGCCCGGCAGATCGGGCCGGAGTCGGTAGCCGCGCGCCACCACCGCCCCCGACAGCCGGATCCGCCCTGCGCCGTCGAAACCGACCTGCACCCCCGTCAGCGGGATCCCGTCGTAGACGCACCCGCCGCTCGTCTCGCTCATCCCGTACGTCGGGACAGTGCGCACCCCGGCTGCCCGCGCCTCGGCCAGTAGTCCGGCGGGGGTGGCCGCCGCGCCGACGAGCACCGCGTCGTAGGAGGCCAGCGCGTCGGGCGCCGAGGCCAGCAGGCGGCGCAGCTGGGTCGGGACGAG
>JAYSQK010000596.1:0-2202 GCA_043721555.1 Frankiales bacterium | reverse complement strand
TACGGCGCGGACGGGCTGAGCTCGGCGCGGGTGCTCGCCGTCGCAGTGCTGATCGTCGGTGCCGGCCTCGTGGTCGGCACCTGGTGGGGCCATGCCCGCTGGCTCGCCGCAGTCGGTGTGGTGCTCTGCCTCGCGGTCGCGGTGACATCGGTGGCGCAAGGGGCGCTGCGCGGCGGCACCGGCAACCGCACCTGGGTGGTCACGACCGACAGCAGCTTCCGGCTCGGCGTGGGCGACGCCACCCTCGATCTGCGCGGTGTGCAGGCCGAGCGCACCCACCTGCGGGTGCGGGCCTCGGTCGCCGTCGGACACCTGCTGGTGCTGCTGCCATCCGGTGTGCCCGTCCGGATCCACGCCACCGCCCAGCTCGGCGGGCTAAAGGGGCTGCAGGATGAGATCGGTGGACGGCGACTGGACCGGACGACGAGCTACGGACCACCTGGCGACCCACTGGTCGAGATCGACGCCAGCGTCCGGACCGGACAGGTCGAGGTGCGTCGTGGCTAGGCACCCGCGCGACGTCGTCTCGCTGGTCCTCGGGTTGCTGCTCCTGCTCGCCGGCGGACTGTTCCTGCTCGACGATCTGGGCGGCGGCTCGGTGGATCTGCGCTGGGTCGGACCAGTCGCCCTCGGCGCGGTCGGGGCGCTCGGTCTCGCCGCCTCGGTCCGCCACCGCTGAGCCCAGTCCGGCGGGCTCGGGCTCGGGTTGCCGGCAGGACGACCACAACAGCAGGGAAGCGGGCCTGTTCACGACCGCCGGACGCGTGATCGAGCGTGCCAGGCGCCGGCTGACCGCCCGCTTCCCTGCTGTTGCGGTCGCTGGCCGGGGTACACCCGCCCCCGCCACCCCCCGCCCCACCCGCCCCGTCGCGTCGCCCCGCCCCGCCCCACCCCCCGGTGATCCACGGAAGCCGGGGCACCGCTGTGATCGTGTTTTCGGTGCCCAAGCTTCCGTGGATCACCCGAAGGGGGCGGGGGGCGCGGGGGCGCGGGGGCGCGGGGGTGGTCGACGACAAGCCCGGATGTGGTGTCGCGATCCCGCCAGACACGTTGGCCGAGCGGACGGCATGCTGGACGGGTGCACACCGACACCGAGCGTTGCCTGCGGGCCGTGCAGGCCAAGGATCCCCGTTTTGACGGCTGGTTCTTCACCGCTGTGGTGACGACCGGGATCTATTGCCGCCCTAGTTGCCCGGCGGTGCCGCCCAAGGCGGTCAATGTCCGCTTCCACCCGAGCGCCGCTGCTGCGCAAGCCGCGGGCTTCCGGGCCTGCAAACGCTGCCGACCCGACGCCTCCCCCGGCTCACCGGAGTGGGATCTGCGCTCCGATCTCGTCGCCCGTGCGGTCCGGCTCATCGCCGACGGTGTGGTCGATCGCGAGGGCGTGCCGGGGCTGTCCTCGCGGCTCGGCTACAGCCGCCGGCAGCTCGAACGACTGCTGCACGCCGAGCTGGGCGCCGGACCGCTCGGCCTGGCCAGGGCGCAGCGGGCGCAGACCGCCCGATTGCTCGTCGAGACGACCTCGTTGCCGCTCGCCGATGTGGCCCTCGCCGCGGGGTTCGGCAGCGTTCGGCAGTTCAACGACACGGTGCGCGAGGTCTTCGCCACCACCCCGGGCGAATTGCGGACGAGGGCGCGGCGCCGGCTCCCGACCACCCCCGGCACGATCACCCTGCGGCTGCCGTTCCGCGCACCGCTGTGGCCCGACAACCTGTTCGGGCACCTGGCCGCAACAGCCGTGCCGGGGGTGGAGGAATGGCGGGACGGTGCCTACCGGCGCACCCTACGGCTCCCACACGGCAGCGCTGTCGTGGCCCTCACCCCCGCACCGGAGCACGTGCTGTGCCGGCTCACCCTGACCGACCTGCGGGACCTGTCGGTGGCCATCGCCCGCTGCCGCCGGTTGCTCGATCTCGACGCCGACCCGGTTGCCGTCGACGCCCAGCTCGGCCAGGACGAGGTGCTCGCTCCGCTGGTCGCCAAGGCGCCGGGCCGACGGGTGCCCCGGACCGTGGACGAACACGAGCTCGCCCTGCGGGCCGTCCTTGGCCAGCAGGTCAGCACCGCGGCCGCCCGTACCCACGCCGGTCGGCTCGCGACGGCGCTCGGCCAGCAGATCGACGACCCGGCAGGCGGTCTCACCCACCTGTTCCCGACAGCTGCGGCCGTCGCGGAGGTCGACCCGGGCACCCTCGCCCTGCC
>JAYSQK010000595.1:0-2990 GCA_043721555.1 Frankiales bacterium | reverse complement strand
CGTTCGTGCAGGATGTCCCGCTCGCGCTGTCCGTCCTGCAGCCGGCGGGTCAGCCGCCAGGCGAGGGGCAACTGCAGCAATTGCAGCGCGAGCAGGGTGGCCAGGAGCGCCGGCGCGAAGTCGGTCCAGATCCGATTACCGCGCGCGATGACACTGTCGTAGCGCAGATACGTCTCGAACAGCAGTGGTGCTCCGCTGGGTGTCTGCGTCCGCACGTAGACCTCGAGCAACCGGTGCCCGCTGGGCTCGAGCCGGTTCTCGGGCGCCGAGAGGTCCGAGACGTCGGACGTGGCCACGCCGGAAGTCAGGGTCTGGGTCTCATCCGGACCTAAGGTAAATCGCTGTCCGATCAGCCGCGCGTCGTCGGCGTAGAGCACCCGGCCGTCCGGCGCCCAGACCTTGACCCGTTCGACCTCGCCGCTCAGCACCATCAACCGGACAGCGTGATCGAGGTCGGCCAGCGCCGCACGGTCCCCCGCGACCAGGGCGTCGGTGATGTGCGGGCGGACCGCCTCCTCCTGCACGCTCGTCAGCACGCGCGCCTCGCGTAGGGCCTCGGTGGCGCCGTCCCTGCGCAGGATCGTCGTCCCCACCGCCGCCAGCACCAGCATGGCCAGCAGCCCCGCGGCCGTGAACTGCGCCAAGGCCCTGGGCATGCTCGGGGCCGCCGGCGGGAGGCTCCGGCGCTGCCTGGGCCGGGGGGTGCCGCGCCATCGACGTCCAGGCTGCACCAGCACTCGGACTCCTCGGCGGGGTGTTCGACCAGCCTCCGGCGCCGACCTTTGACAGACCTTGGGTCCGGTACGGCGTACCGAGGTCGGCAGGCTCCCGGTCGCGGTCACGGGGTTACGCCGGGATGCGGTCGAGGCCGGGTGACTGCACTTGGGCGACCCGCAGCGCATGGGTCACCAGATGCGCGACAGGGGCATCGGTCAGCACGGCCTGCGCCATCGCCACGGTCTGTGGCATCGGGTCGACCCCGAGACCGTCGGCGAGCCCGGCCCGGCAGTCCTCGTAGGCGGCCAGCGCAGCGGACCGGTCCCCCCGCATGGAGTGGGCGGCGATGAGCAGGCACGCCGCCGGCTCGGCGTACGCCTCGTACGCCCCGGCCGCGAGGGCGAAATCCCGCGCCACCTCGGGCTCGGTGGCCGCGAGTGCCATCGCCGACGCCTGGAGCAGCAGCCGGACGTGCGCGCGTCGGTAGTGCAGCCGCGGGTCAACTGCCCAGGCCGCGTCGGGTTCGTCGGCGAGCACGTCGCCCCGCACCAGCTCGAGCGCGCTAGACACCAGTGACCTGCGCCGCGACGCGGGTGCGCTGTCCGCCGCTGCCACCGCCGCGTCGAAGTGATCGAGGTCGAGGTCGAATCGGTCCTGGTCCAGCTCATAACCGCCATGCACATGGCGCAGCAGCGAACCCTCGCCCCCCTTGGTGTGCTGCAGCCGGCGGCGCAGGACGCTCAGGTAGTGCTGGACGGTGGCGGGGTCGCCGACCGACGGGTCACCTGGCCAGAGCAGTTGGGCGAGCTCGTCCGCCGGCACCGGATGCCCGCGGCGGAGCAGCAGGATCTCCAGGAGCTGCTTGGGCTTGCGGCCACCGAACGACCGCGCCTCCAGCCGGCGCTCGCCGAGCTCGATGTCGATGCTGCCGAACAGATGGACCTGCACCGCTACTCCCCGGTCGATTCGGTTGGTCTCGGCGAGACGCTGGTCGGTGGACCTTCGGCCGACCTTGCAGTGCTCTTCGACGGGCCATCCGTCGGACGACAGGTGCGTCCAAGGTCGTAGCCCCAAGGTCCCTGTTATCGAGTCGTGGCCCCAAGGGGCCCGCCGTGCCCCTGCGGAGAGGAACCACGATGAACAACGCGACCAGCTACGACGGGCCGTTCCCACCTGATCCCGACGACACAGTCCGGGAGGCATCGCCCCCCGCGACCGCCGGACTCCCTGCGCTGCTGTGGCTCTCGCTGGCGCTGGCGCTGCTCGGCGGCGCGTGGCTGACCGTGCTGCGGGCCGTTGCCCGCGGTGGGACGGGTGACAGCCCGCTCGTCCTTTCGGCAGCACTCGCCGCGTTCGCGGCCCTGCCACTCGTGCTCGTCGCCGTCGCGGTCGGGACGGCCGTCAGCCGCCGCATCGCTGACCGGCTCGGCCTGTCCGCACCCGGCCGGCTCAGCACGGGGGCCGCCACGACCGGGCTGCTCGCCGCGACAGCGCTCGGCCTGACCCCCCAGCTGGTGAACCAGTTGCTCGGCACCCGCGTTGCTTCGGGGTGGCTGCCGCAGGTGCTCACCGAGGCCCTGCTGGCTTTGCCCGTCGCGCTGCTGATCACCGGCATCGCGGCGGCGGGAACCGGCGTCCGGGCGCGTCGGGTCCCGTCAGGTGCCGCCCGGCAGCCAGTGCGGCTGCGCCGACCGCTCGCGCACCTCACCGCCTGCGCGGTCTCGCTGAGCACGCTGGGGATCCCGCTGCTGGCCGCGCCTGCGCAGGCCTCGGTGGCCGATCCCGGCGCGCCGTGCCAGGCGGGCGCCCCGCAGCGCACCTTCGACGTCACCGCGATCGACGTGCGGATCCCGCTCAACCGGTTCGGCGACAACGACCCGGCCGGCAAGATGCTCGTCGCCACGAGCACCAGCCTGAATGGCGCCAGTACCGTCAACCAGCTCACCGCGCCCGGGCACACGCCCACCGATGCATTGAGCGCCGTGCGCCAGCAGGAAGCCGACCAGAAGGTCTCGATCGGGCTGCGGGACGACCCGATCCAGCCGCTGTCGATCCGGGCGAACGAGGGCGACTGCATCACGATCACCTTCACCAACATGGCCTCCGGCGGCAGCTACGGCCTGCACATCGACGGGCTGGCCTTCGCCGCGGCCTCCTCGGGCGACGCGATCGGTCGCAACGCCGACTCCTCAGCCGCCAAAGGCACGACTACGACCTTTCGCTACTACGTCCCGGACAACCGCAACCTGGAGGGTTCGCACTACGTGCACCCC
>JAYSQK010000594.1:0-2362 GCA_043721555.1 Frankiales bacterium | reverse complement strand
AACGGCGCTCGGGTCGTCGTCCGGGCCGCCAGCACCGACGCCGACGTGGTCGAGAACACCTACGCGACCTGGGCCGCGATGGCCGTCCTGGCCGCGGCGGTGCTCGCGGTCGCCTGGGTCGTCGGGTCGAGGCGGGCGGCGGCGCTCGCCGAACCGTTCGAGCAGCTCACCGCCGACGCCCAGTCCCTCGGTCGGGGCAACTTCGCCGTCCGCGGGCACAAGAGCGGCCTCGTCGAGGCCGACGCCGCCGGCGCCGCGCTCGAGGAGACCGCCCGCCGCCTCGGCGCGCTGCTCGAGCGGGAACGCGCCTTCTCCTCCGACGCCTCCCATCAGCTGCGGACCCCGCTCACCCGCCTGCGGCTCGGCATCGAGAGCACGCTGCTCGACCCCGCGGCGGACCGCGACGAGGCGCTGCGGGCCGCGCTGGTCCGCCTCGACGGGCTCGAGTCGACGGTCACCTCGCTGCTCGCGCTCGCCCGCGACACCGGTTCGGAGCGCGGCCGGTGCGATCTGGCGGTCGCGGTCAAGGCGGCGGGGGACCGTTGGCACGAGGTCGTCGCGGACAGCGGCCGGACCCTGTCGGTGCGGCTCGAGGATGACCTGCCCGAGGCGGCCTGCTCGGACGCCGCGCTGTCGCAGGTCGTCGACGTGCTCGTCGACAACGCGCTGCAGCACGGCACCGGCCGGGTCGTGCTGGCCGCCCGGCACGCCGGCCCGGGCCTGGCGATCGAGGTGACCGACGGTGGTCCGGGCCTCGGCCCCGACCCTGAGCGTGCCTTCACCCGGCGCTCCGCCGACGCCTCCGGGACCGGGATCGGGCTGGCGCTGGCCCGCTCGCTGACCGAGGCGGAAGGCGGTCGCCTCGTCGTGGGTGGTCCCGGCTCGGTGCTGACCGTCCTGCTGCCCGCCTACGAGGAGCAGCCGTGAGCCTGCTGCTGGTCGTCGAGGACGACCCGGACATCGGTCCGTCCCTGGTCGCGGCGCTCACCGCGCAGGGCTACGACGTGCTGCTCGCGCCGACCGGCGCCGACGCCGAGCGCCTCGCCGACGACGTGCCCGACCTCGTCCTGCTCGACCTGGGCCTGCCCGACCTCGACGGCGTCGAGTTGTGCCGGCGGCTGCGTCGGCGACTGCCCGACGCGGTGCTCGTGGTGTTGACCGCCCGGGACAGTGAGATCGACGTCGTCATCGGGCTCGACGCCGGGGCCGACGACTACCTCACCAAGCCGTTCCGCCTCGCCGAGCTCCTCGCCCGGGTGCGGGCACATCTGCGCCGTCGTACGACGGGACAGTCCGACCCGGTCCGATTGTCGGCCGGTCGGGTCGTGCTCGACCTGTCGGCTCGCCGCTGCCTCGTCGACGACGTCGAGCTGGCTCTGCGGCCCAAGGAGATGGACCTGCTGGCGATGCTGCTGCAGGAGGCCGGGACGGCGGTCAGCCGGGAACGGTTGATGGCCGAGGTCTGGGACGAGAACTGGTACGGATCGACCAAGACCCTGGACATGCACGTGTCCTCGCTGCGCAAGAAGCTGGGCGAGGCGGGTGAGGCCCCGGACCGGCTGACGACGGTCCGGGGCTTCGGCTACCGCTACGAGCGCTAGCTGGAAAGCGCTGACAGCGCGGCGAACTCGTCGTCGGTCAGCTCGACACCGGCGGCCGCGCAGTTCTCCTCGACATGGGCCACCGAGCCGGTGCCCGGGATCGGCAGCATGACCGGGGACCGGCGCAGCAGCCAGGCGAGGGCGAGCTGGGCGTGCGTCGCCTCGTGGTCCTTGGCGATCGTGTCGAGGACGCCACCGGGCTTGGCGAGATCACCGGCGGCGACCGGGAACCACGGGATGAAGCCGATCCCGTTGGCCTCGCAGTAGTCCAAAACCTCCTCGGACTGGCGGTTGGCGAGGTTGTAAAGGTTCTGCACGCTCACGATCTCGACGACCTTGCGGGCCTGCTCGATCTCGGCGACGGTCACCTCGGACAGGCCGATGTGCCGGATCTTGCCGGCCTGCTGAAGCTCCTTGATCGCGCCGAGGGACTCCTCGACGGGCACCTGGCCGTCGATGCGGTGCAGCTGCCACACCCCGAGCTGGTCGACGCCGAGCCGGCGCAGGCTCATCTCGACGCACTGGCGCAGGTATTCGGGCCGGCCGACCTGCTCCCACACATCGGGGCCGCTGCGGGTCAGGCCACCCTTGGTCGCGACGAGCACGTCGCCGTAAGGGTGCAGGGCCTCGCGGATGAGGTCCTCGCTGATGAACGGCCCATAGCTGTCGGCGGTATCGATCAGATCGACCCCCAACTCGACCGCCCGGCGCAGGACCGCCTTGGCGGTGTCGCGGTCGGCCGGCTCGCCCCAGATGCCCTG
>JAYSQK010000593.1:0-1567 GCA_043721555.1 Frankiales bacterium | reverse complement strand
CAGACCGCAGTGGGCACGATGACGGCTGGGGTGGAGCGGGCGCTGTCCGGCGTACGCACGATCCGGGCGGCCCGCGCCGAACAGCGGGAGTCGGCGGCCGTCACCGTGTTCGCCGCCGAGGCGTTCCAGGCCGGTCTGCGGCTGGCCCGGCTGCAGGCGGTGCTGGGCCCGTTGGCGTCGGTCGCGGTGCAGGGTGCGTTCCTGGCGGTGCTCGGTGTGGGTGGCGCCCGGGTGGCCGCCGGCACGATCTCGGTGGCCGACCTGGTCGCCTTCGTGCTTCTGCTGTTCCTGCTGGTGCAGCCGCTGGCGCAGGGCATCGCAGCACTCACCGCGATCCAGACCGGTCTCGGCGCCCTGGCCCGCATCGAGGAGGTCCTCTCGATGGGGGAGGAGAGCGCCCTCGACCGGGTACGCCGGCCGGGCGCCCTCGGGAGCGAGCCGGTCGAGGTCGAATTGCGCGACGTCACGTTCGCCTACCCGGCCGTCGACGGCGTGGCCCCGCAGGTGCTGCGCAGTGCCAGCTTCACAGCTCCGGCCGGTCTGCGCACCGCGCTGGTCGGACCCTCCGGTGCCGGGAAGTCCACCGTTCTCGCGCTGGTCGAACGGTTCTACGACGCGGACTCGGGCATGGTGCGCGTCGGGGGACACGACGTGCTGGACCTCGACCGGGACGAGCTCCGCGCGCAGATGGCGTACGTCGAACAGGACGCGCCGGCGCTGGCGGGCAGCCTGCGGGACAATCTGCGGCTCGGTGCGCCCGGCGCCGACGACGCGCAGCTGCAGGCGGCCCTGGACCAGGTCAACCTCGGTGAACTGGTCACCAGGAGCCCGGCAGGGCTCGGCGCGCAGGTAGGTGACGACGGGATCTTGTTGTCCGGTGGCCAACGCCAGCGCCTGGCCATCGCCCGCGCGCTGCTGTCCCGCCCGGCGCTGCTGCTGCTCGACGAACCCACAGCGTCGCTGGACGCCCGCAACGAGGAGGCGTTGTCCCGCGCGGTCGCGGCGATCGGGCCGGACACCACGGTGCTGGTCATCGCCCACCGGTTGTCGACGGTGGTGGACGCCGACCGGATCGTGGTCCTCGACGACGGCGCCGTCGTGGCCGTCGGCACCCATGACGAGTTGGTCAGGAGCTCGCCGTTGTACCGCGACCTCGCGGCCCGCCAACTCCTGGTGTGACCGCGCGGACTGCAGGAACGACCACAACTGCAGCAAAGCTGTCGCCGCTGGCGCGCAATCGGCGGTCCCTGAGCGTGGTGGGCCCAGGGCCGAGCTCCGCTTCCCTGCTGTTGTGGTCGTTCGAGCCGGCCGGCGGCCCGGGCCGCGCCAGGTCCGGTTGCGACAGGCCCGGGCTGCGCCAGGCCCGGGCTGCGCCAGGTCCGGTGATCCACGGAAGCCGGGGCACCTCCGCAGAGATCATCCGGGTGCCCGACCTTCCGTGGATCATGAGTGTGGCGATGCGGGTCACGGGGCGCCACCGGGCGCGGAACACGCCACCGCGCCAGCCCGGACACGCAACCGATGGAGCCCGGACACGCAACCGATGGAGCCCGGACACGCAACCCGG
>JAYSQK010000592.1:0-1842 GCA_043721555.1 Frankiales bacterium | reverse complement strand
TTCTCCCGCGCCTCGGGGTACATCCCCATGTCGAACTGCGCCCGAGCCAGCGCCTCGCGGGCCATCCGCGACTCCGGTTCGGCAGTGACCGTGTGTGCGAGCACCTGTACCGCTGCGGAGGCGTCACCGTTCTCCAGCAGTTCGAGCCCGCGTAGGTACCAGTCGTAGGCATCGCCCTGCGGCACGTGATCGGCCGGCGGCGGCGGCAGGTCGGAGAACGGGCGGGGCTTCTCCTCATCGGGCGCGCGCGGGTCGTACCGGGGGTCGTACCGACTGTCAGCCACGCGCACTCCTCCTCGTCGTCCCTGGTCCTGCCCTCGGCAGACCCGTCGTCCCTCGCTCCCGTCGTGCCGTCGCCACGCCTAGCATGCCCCCTATGACCCCCGGCGACGCCTTGGCCGTGCACGCCGACCCCGATGGGGACATATCCGGTGCAACCGTTGGCGTACGCCCGCCGTTCCCCAACGGTTTGGTGCTTGAGCCGTTCCGTGCCCTGCGCTACGACCCCGACCGGGCCGGCGACCTGACCGCGCTCACCTCACCGCCGTACGACGTGCTGGACGCAGCCGCCGTGCAGGCACTGGAGCAGGCCAGCGACTACAACGTCGTCCGCCTCATCCTCCCACGCGACGCCGAGGTCGACGGGGACCGCTACGGGCGCGCCGCCGGCACCCTCACGGCCTGGCGGTCCGCCGGTGTCCTGCGCCCCGATGACACCCCGGCGTTGTACGTCTACGAGCAGGCAGACCCGGGCCGCGGGCATGCTCAGCGTGGGTTGCTCGGCGCGCTCGCCCTGACCCCGCCGGAGGACGGCATCGTGCTGCCGCACGAGAACACGATGGCGGCCCCGGTCGCCGATCGGCTGGCGCTCTACACCGCGACCGGCGCCGATCTGGAGCCAATCTTCCTGGTGTACGCCGGGGGCGGGGCGGCGAGCCGCGCGGTGGCCGACGCCTCGTCGGAGCCGCCGCTGGTCGATGTCGTGCTGCCGGACGGCCTGCGGCACCGGCTCTGGGCCCTGACCGACGAAGCCGTCCTGCTGGACGTGCGCGAGGACCTGGTTGCCCGGACGGCGGTGATCGCCGACGGACATCATCGGTATGCCACCTATCTGCAGCGTCAGGCGGCCGCGCACGAGAGCGGGCGGGGCGACGGCCCCTGGGACCTCGGTCTTGCTTTCCTCGTCGACGCGACGGCATTCGGCCCGCAGGTGCACCCCATCCACCGGGTGGTGCCGCAGGTGCCGGCAGCCACCCTCGCCGAGCAGGCTGCAACGGGGGCGACCGTCCGGGACCTGGACGGGCTGGGCCTCGCCGCAGGCCTTGCCGCGCTCGCTGAAGCCGGCGCGGCCGGACCCGCATATCTGCTCGCGAGCGGTGACAACGCCGTACTGCGCCTGGTCTGCGACCTCGACGCGGACCGACTGACCCGCGCCCTGCCGCCGGAGCGCTCGGCAGCCTGGAAGGCGTTGGACGTCAGCGTCCTGCACGGCTATGTCATCCCGGAGCTCTGGGGTCTGCCGGACAACGAGTTGACCGTCGGCTACGAGCACGATGTCTCGGCGGCACTCGAGACGGCCGCTGCGACCGGTGGGACGGCGGTCCTGATGAACCCCACCCCGGTCGGCGCCGTCACCGCAGTCGCCGCCGGCGGTGAGCGGATGCCCCGCAAGTCCACCCTGTTCACGCCCAAACCCCGCACCGGACTCGTCCTGCGCGACCACCGCGACGCGGGTCAACCGGGGCCGGCAACGGGCTGACCACCACCACCACCACCGGGGCCCAGCCCGCGTCGACCATCGCCGCCGGCCTGACCGTCGGGCTCGTGCCGCCCCTGTCCCGC
>JAYSQK010000591.1:0-1901 GCA_043721555.1 Frankiales bacterium | reverse complement strand
CGGAGAAGGGGCCGGTCCCATCACCCGGATGTCCCCACCGAGGCTCACCAGCACGCCGCAGCCGGTTGCTTTGTACGCGGCCGAAGCGGCTCGGTCGCTCGCGTAGGCCTTGGCCGTCGCCCCGAGGTCGAGATGTACTCCGGCAGGTACCCGCACCGTGCCGGCAGCCGCGTCCACCTCGACCAGCCGCCAGTCGGCCTGCCGACGCACCGTGAACGGCAGCGCCGGTCGCACTTGGGCGCCCGCCGGGAGCGTCCGTGTGTCACCCAGGTGGGACAGCACTGCCCCAGCAGTGGGGTCGACGACCCCGCCGGTGCTCTCGCCAGCGACCAGGCCTACGACGAGCAGTTCAACAAAGAGCGCGGAAACCGCCACCGGGCGGCCCTGCGCCCTGTTCACCGCGCAGATCTCGCTGTCCGTGCGGAAAAGGCTTGCGGCCATGTCGATCGCGGCGAGCTCGAGGTCGACCGCCTGCCGTGCCGTGGTGAGGCACGCCGGGTTCGTCACGACCAGGCTGGCGCCGGTCCCGAACACCTGCCAGTCCTCCCCGGCGAGCGGCTCGGCAGCCGGCAACGGGCTCACGACACGCCGGTGGCGACAACCGGCACCTGCTGCGACGGGGGCGTTGCTAGGTGCTCCCGCGGCAGCCATCAGGTCGTCCGGTCGTCGAGGAAGAGCGCAGCCCGCGGGCACCCCCGGATCGCCCGGATCGCCTGCCGCTCGCGGGCCCCCGCCAGCGGATGTGCGGGCAGCATCGGGTAGCCCCACGCATCCAGCACCACCACGTCCGGCGCGAGGTGGGCGCACATACCCACCCCGTCGCAGGCGACTGGGTCCAGCCGCAGGCGGGTCGCCATCAGGTCACCGCCGGGATCGGCAGTGCCACCGGGAGACCAGCACCGGCGCAGGGCCGACCGCGCCGGTGCGCGATCACGTCGTCGGCGAAGACGGCGAGGGCGGACAGGACCAGCCGCACCGCGCCATCGGGATGGTGACAACCCCCGCGGCCGGCCACCTGTGCGGTGAAGCGATCGAGCCGGCGCAGGTCGCCCCGGCCGGCCCGGCCGGCGGCGAGATCGGTCACGATCGAGGCGATCGCGGGCAACCCGAACATGCATGGCCCGCACTGGCGGGCGCTGCTTTCGGCCAGGTAGTTCGCGATAGCGGCGGTGTACGCGAGCCCGCAGCCGGCGCCAGCCAGCGGCGCGAGCACACCCGCACCAAGGCAGACCCCCGCGGCGCGCGCGGTCGGCTCGTGGACGGCGAGCGTCTGCGCCTGCGGCCAGCCGATCCATGTCCCGCCGTACCCGCCGACGAGCAGCGCGGGTGCGCTGCTGCCGCCGCCCACCACAACGGCTTCCGCCAAGGTCCAGTCCGGCTCGGCTTCGACGACCGTACGGTGCTCCGGACCGACGACCGTGAGCAGGGTCGTTGGCCGGTAACCAGCCGGGCCCAACCGTCCCGCGAGGGCCACCCGGGCCAGCGTCTCCACGTTGTGCACGAGCGCCGGCCGGTCCCGCAACCCGTCCCTCGCGGCCGGAGTCCGCCGAAATTGCGGCAGGGCCGGTCCCCCGGCCAAACCGCGCAGGACTGCACTCGACTCCCCCGACAGGTACGACGCGGGGCCGACCTCGACCCGTACCGACGGTTCACGCAGCCCGGCAGCACGGCGTTCGCTCAAGGCCCGGCTGATCGAGCGATGACCCGCACAATCCCCCTCGTGCAACCAGACCACCAGGTCTACGGCGCCGACCGCCTCCCCCGCACTGACCAGCCCGTCCAGGACCAGGTGCGGGCGCCGCCCGACAAGGACAGCGTCCTTGCCGCTGGCCGGCTCACCCTCGGCGGCGTTGGCAACGACGGTGCCGCCGCCACCGGCTCGCAGCGCGACCTGCCACTTG
>JAYSQK010000590.1:0-1543 GCA_043721555.1 Frankiales bacterium | reverse complement strand
CTATCGAGACAGCCCCCGCCGCAGTCGAAGTGGTGCTCCCGGTCGTGTACGACGGGGCCGACCTGGTGGAGGTCGCGCTGGCGACCGGGCTGTCGGTGGAGCAGGTGGTGGACCGGCACAGCGCGGGTCGCTACGTCGTCGCGGTCACCGGCTTCACGCCCGGCTTCGCCTACCTGACCGGCCTTGACCCGGCGCTGCAATTGCCGCGCCGGGCCGAGCCCCGGACCGTGGTCCCGGCCGGTTCGGTGGCGATCGCCGACCGTTGGACTGGGGTCTATCCGGCGGCGAGCCCGGGCGGGTGGCACCTGCTCGGTCGGACCGCTGAGGTGATGTGGGATCTCGACCGCGACCCGCCCGCCCTGCTGCGGCCCGGCGTGCGGGTGCGCTTCGAGCCGGTCCAGTGATCCGGGTTCTCGACCCGGGTGCCCGCACGCTGCTGCAGGACCTCGGCCGACCGGGCCTGGCCCATCTCGGGGTAGGGCCGAGCGGCGCCGCCGACCCGTTGGCGCTGCGCCGGGCGAATGGCCTCGCCGGCAACGCTCCCGGTGCGGCCGTCCTGGAGGTGCTGCTCGGCGGCCTGGCGCTGGAGGCGCTCGAGCCGGTCGTCGTTGCGGTGGCGGGCGCCGACTGCGGGCTGCCGCCGGTCGTCAGCTTGCGGGGCGGGGAGGTGCTGCGGCTGGGGAGGCCGTCGGACGGGCTGCTGAGCTACCTCGCGGTCACCGGCGGCTTTGACGTGCCATGCGTCCTCGGGAGTCGCTCGACCGACACCCTGGGCCGGGTCGGACCGCCACCTGTCCGGGCCGGCGCCCTGCTCCCAATCGGCCACGCCGTCCGGTGGGTCGACCCGCTCGAGCTCGCGCCGCGGCTGGTCATGCCCGGCGCCGGTCCGGTCGCCGTGCGGGTCCACCCCGGACCGCGGCCGGAGTCCTTCGACGACGGGCTGGGCGCGCTCTGCCGATCGAGGTGGACGGTCTCGGCCAGCGCCGACCGGACCGGCGCGCGGCTCGACGGGCCGGCCCTGCCCCGGCGTACGGGGGAGGCGGAGCCGGAGGGATTGGTGCTCGGTGGGGTGCAGGTGCCGCCGCACGGCCGGCCGATCGTCATGCTCGCCGACCACCCGGTCACGGGTGGCTACCCGGTCGTGGCGGTCGTCCACGCCGACGATGTCCGGCTGGTGGCGCAGTCGCGGCCGGGGACGATGCTGCGCTTCGTGCCGGTCCAGTAGGCGACCGGCCGGTTGCCGTGGCACTCCAACGCTGGCGGGACAGCGCCGAATCGGGCTCTGCCGAACCGGGCTCTGCCGAACCGGGCTGCCGAACTGACTCCCGCCCTCGCGGCAGTCCCGCGCGGGGCGCCTGGGGGCAGCGGGCGTCACTCCGGTGGAATGGAGGTTGCTCGGGAATGGGGTGCATGCGGCGACGGTGCTCAGAAGGGCGGTGGTTCATCGCCGTCGGCTGGTGGCTGTTCTTGCTGCGGTAGTCGTGGTGGGCTGGGTGGTCGCAGGTTGCTGAGGTCGGCTGGGGTGTTGCGGCTGGGTCGGGTG
>JAYSQK010000589.1:0-2050 GCA_043721555.1 Frankiales bacterium | reverse complement strand
CCGCCGATGTGGGTGACCGGCAACGTCAGCAGCCAGGCCGCCGGGCCGCCGAGCCGCTCGACCGCCGCGACGCCCGACGCCCGCAGGCAGGCGGCGGTGAGCTGCACCCCCTTGGGCTCGCCGGTCGAGCCCGAGGTCGGCACGACCAGGCAGATCTCGTCGTCTTCGAGCGGCTCGTCCGGGCGCAGCGCGGCCAGCACCCTGGCTGCCTCGGCCGGATCGGTCGACACCGGCAGGACAGCCGGACCGGTGCCCGCCAGGGCGGCCCGCAGCGCGTCGTACAGCCGTGGTCCGGGGATGGCGGCGACCGCGATCAGGCGACGCATCAAAACGAGTAGGGGTAGGGGGCCCAGTCCGGGTCGCGCTTCTCCAGGAAGGCGTCGCGCCCCTCGACCGCCTCGTCGGTCAGGTAGGCCAGTCTCGTTGCCTCACCGGCAAACACCTGCTGGCCCATCAGCCCGTCATCGACGGCGTTGAAGGCGTATTTCAACATGCGCTGCGCCGTCGGGCTTTTCGCACAGATCGTCTGCGCCCACCCGATCGCCACCCGCTCGAGATCAGCGTGCGGGACGACCTCGTTGACCATGCCCATCCGGTGCGCGTCGGCGGCGGAATGCTCGGCGCCGAGGAAGAAGATCTGCCGGGCGAACTTCTGGCCGACCTGGCGGGCCAGATAGGCCGAGCCGTAACCGCCGTCGAAACTGCCGACGTCGGCGTCGGTCTGCTTGAACTTCGCGTGCTCGGCGCTGGCGAGAGTCAGGTCGCAGACGACGTGCAGGCTGTGCCCGCCACCGGCCGCCCAGCCGGGGACCACGGCGATGACGACCTTCGGCATCATCCGGATCAGGCGCTGCACCTCCAGGATGTGCAGCCGCCCGGCGCGCGCGGGGTCGGGAGTCCCTGCGTCGTCGGCGTACTGGTAGCCCGATCGGCCGCGGATGCGCTGGTCGCCGCCGGAGCAGAACGCCCAGCCACCGTCCTTCGGTGACGGCCCGTTGCCGGTCAGCAGGACGCAGCCGACATCGGACGACATCCGCGCGTGGTCCAGCACCCGGTAGAGCTCGTCGACCGTCGCGGGGCGGAACGCGTTGCGCACCTCGGGCCGGTCGAAGGCGACCCGCACCACCCCGCTCGAGACGTGCCGGTGGTAGGTGATGTCGGCCAGCTCGAAGCCCTGGACGGCGCGCCATTGGTCCGGATCGAACAGCGCAGAGACGGAGTCGGTCACGGGCGCAAGACTAGGCGGGTGCCTCCCCGTGACGACGACGTGCACGTCGTCTCGATCCCCATGCGGGTGCCGTTCCGCGGCGTGCTCCACCGCGAGGCGCTGCTGCTGCGCGGCCCGGCCGGGTGGGGCGAGTTCAGCCCGTTCCTGGAGTACGACGACGCCGAGGCCGCGCGCTGGCTGGCTGCCGCGGTGGAGGCCGCCCATGTTGGCTGGCCCACCGCCGTCCGGGACCGCGTGCCGGTCAACGCGACCATCCCGGCGGTGCCCGTTGCCGACGTCGCTTCGGTGCTGGCCCGATTCCCCGGCTGCACCACGGCAAAGATCAAAGTGGCGCAGGCAGGTCAGTCCCTCGCCGACGACGTCGACCGAGTCGCGGCGGTCCGAGAAGCGCTGGGGAGCAAGGGAAAGCTCCGGGTCGATGCCAACGGCGCCTGGTCCCTGACCGACGCAAGTCGTGCGCTGACCGCCCTTGCGCCCTTCGAGCTGGAGTACGCCGAGCAGCCGTGCGCCTCGATCGACGACCTGGCCGCGCTGCGGGTGGCCCTCGCCCGCGCCGGGGTGGACGTGCTGGTCGCTGCCGACGAGAGCGTCCGCAAGGCCGAGGACCCGTTGCGGGTGGCGCGCGCCGGCGCGGCAGATGTCGTGGTGCTCAAGGTCGCCCCGCTGCGGGGCGTGCGCCCGGCGCTCGAGATCGCCCAGGGCTGCGGGTTACCGGTCGTCGTGTCGAGCGCCCTCGACACCTCGGTGGGGATCGCCGCGGGGGTGGCGCTGGCCGCCGCGCTGCCCGAGTTGCCCTACGCCTGCGGGCTCGCGACCACCGCG
>JAYSQK010000588.1:0-15583 GCA_043721555.1 Frankiales bacterium | reverse complement strand
TCAACCGCGACCGCTGGGAGCAGGCGACCACCGGCTCGCTGCGACCAGGTGAGGACCACTGGGTCTTCGAGCGGTCCGGTCGTCCCTGTCGCCGGTGCGGCACCCGCATCGCCACCGCCGAGCAGGGCCGGGCGCCGATGCAGCGACTGACCTACTGGTGCCCGCGCTGCCAGCTCGGGCCGGCGCCGACCCCCACTCCGGCCCGCCGGGAACGCCCCGTCGGCCGGACGAAGTACCGCTCATGAGCCAGGCGGAGCGCTTTCTCGGCGGCGGCCCGTTCACCATCGAACCGGTCGACCACACGCCGGTCGCCGGCGCCACGAAGTGCTTGTACCGGGTCCGCGCGGCCGACGGTCGCACCGCTGTGGTGAAGGTCTTGCACCAGGGCGCCAACCGCCGGTGGCCGGCCGCGGCCAGCAGCGCCTCGCCCTGGTGGTGGCGGCGAGAGGCGTCGGCGTACGCCAGCGATGCCCTGCGCGCGCGCCTGGCCGCGGCTGGTCTCCGGATGCCGCGGCTGCTCGGCCTGGCCGACCGCGAGCCCCTGGCCGACCGCGAGCCCCTCACCGACCGCGAGCCACTGGCCGACCGCGAGCCGAACACCGACCCCCCGACCGACCGCGACCCCACCGTCTGCGCCCTCTGGCTCGAGGACCTCACGGGCACCCCTGGCCACACCTGGGACGTCGAGCGGATCGCCGGTGCCGCAGGCAGTTTCGGTCGGCTCGCGGCGCTCGAGCCGATCGATGAGCCGTGGCTGTCGCGCGGCTGGTTGCGCTCCTACACCCGGCTTCGGGACGAGGACGGGGCCGCCTTCGCCAAGCCCTGGGGTGACCTGGAGCACCTGCGTGGTCCGGCCGAGCGGTTGTGGGCCGAGCGCGACCGGTGGCTGGCGGTGCTCGATACGCTGCCCCGCAGCCTCGCCCACCTCGACCTGTGGCCGGGCAACCTGTTCGACGACGAGGGCGCCACCGTCGTCACCGACTTCGCCTACACCGGGATCGCCGCGATCGGTGAGGATCTCGGCAATCTGGTGCCTGACTCGGTCGCCGACCTCTGGCAGCCCGTCGCGCTCATCGACCAACTCGACACCGCCACCTGGGCGGCCTTCGCTGCTGCGCTCCCGCCGTCGGTCGACCTCCGGCTGGCCCGGCTCGGGCTGTGCGCGAGTACGGCCGTCAAGTTCTCCTGGTTCGCGCCGCGGTTGGCCGGCGTCGACGACCGGGAGACCTGGGGTCGCTTCAACGGCGCGACCTACCCGGTGCAACGCGAGGCGTTCCTGGCGAGCATTCAGCTGGTGCAGGCGCGGGCCGACGAGGCGCGCCGGCTCGCGCCGTGAGGTGGTTGCGGCAGGGCTACGGCCCACGGCCCGGGCGCCCGGCCGGACCGATCGACCGGACCGTCAAGCACTACGGCCCTAAGCGGCTGCAGCGCGGTGAGTGGTGGCTCCCGGCGGGTCGCCGGGACCTGCCGCTGGTCGTACTGGTCCACGGCGGCTATTGGCGGCGCGGGTTCGACCGGCACCTGCAGGACGCGGTCGCCGTGGCCCTGGCCGACCGCGGTTTCGCCGTCTGGAACATCGACTACCGCTCGAGCGCCGCGCCGTGGCCGGCCACCTTGACCGACGCGGCGGCGGCGCTCGACCACGTGGCGACCTGCCCGCGGATCGATGCGTCCCGGGTGGCGGTCGTCGGGCACTCCGCCGGTGGTCACCTGGCCCTGTGGCTCGCCTCCCGCGATCGCCTGCCGGCCGGCGCGGTCGGCGCCGGACCAGTGGTGCGACCGGTGCTTGCGGTGGGCCAGGCGCCGGTCGCCGACCTCGTCGCCGGCGCGGTGCAGCGGCTCGGACAGGGCGCGATCCAGGCCCTGCTGGGCGGACTCCCTGACCGCGTGCCCGATCGCTACGCGATCGCCTCACCCCAGGCCCTGCTGCCGCTCCCCGGCGTACGACTCGTCCTGGTGCATGGCGACCTCGACCCGACCGTGCCGGTCGGCCAGAGCCAGGCCTACGCCGAGGCATCTGGCGCGGAGCTGCACGTGCTGCCCGGTGTCGGGCATTTCGAGCACCTCGACCCGGGATCTCGCGCGCTCACCCCGGTGTTCGCGGCCCTCGCCACCCTCTGAGCCCTACTGCAAGCCGATGCTGAGCCCCCGCTCGGCTTCGGGTCGCCGTCCATGGATCCGCCGGTCTTCGGCGGCGATGGCCACGTCGTTGATGCTGGCCTCCCGGCGCGACATCCGGCCGTCGGCGGCGAACTCCCAGTTCTCGTTGCCGTAGCTACGCCACCACTGGCCGCCCGCGTCGTGCCATTCGTACTGGAAGCGCACCGCGATCCGATTGCCGCCGAAGGTCCAGAGGTCCTTGCGCAGCGCGTAATCCTGCTCGCGCTGCCACTTGCCGGTCAGGAACTCGACGATTTGCGCAGTGCCCTGCAGGAACGTGTCGCGGTTGCGCCAGACCGAATCCGGCGTGTAGGCCGCCGCGACCTTGTGCGGGTCACGGGTGTTCCAGCCGTCCTCGGCCGCCTGCACCTTGGCGCGGGCGGAGTCCTCGTCGAACGGCGGGAGCGGTGGGCGGTCGTCGGGCACGGCAGGCTCCTTCGGAGCTGGTCAGCCGGTGCTGCTGCCGTCGGCCTGCTGGTCGGCGGCTGGCGTGCCGGTGGTCAGCGGGGCGGCGGGAGCGGCCGGCGGGGCGGCGAGTTGGTTGCCGGACAGGCTGGCCCGGATCTGGTCCAGCCGGGCCTGGCCGGCGAAGTCCATCGTCGACTTCTCGACCTCGAGCATCCGCCCCTCGACGCTGCTGCTGGCGAGCTCGGCCCCGCCGAGCGCCTTGGCGTACCGAGTCTCGATCTTGTCCCGGACCTCGTCGAGCGACGGCGTGTTGCCCGGCGCGGAGAGCTCCGACATCGACGCCAGGCTCTTGGTGACCTGTTCCTGCATCTTGGCCTGCTCGAGCTGGCTGAGCAGTTGGGTGCGCTCGCCGAGCTTTTTCTGCACCACCATCGCGTTGGTCTCGACGGCCTTCTTGGCCTGCTGGGCAGCCTGCAGCGCCTGGTCGTGGAGGTTCTTGAGGTCCTCCATGTTCTTCTCGCCGGACACCAGTTGGTTGGCGAAGGCCTGCGCGGTCTGCTCGTACTCCGCCGCCTTGGCCGCATCGCCGGCCGTCCGCGCCTGGTCGGCCAGGACGAGTGCCTGCCGGGCCGAGCCCTGCAGCTTCTCGACCTCGCTCATCTGCCGCGCCAGCTTCATCTCGAGCTGCCGCTGGTTGCCGATGACCGACGCAGCCTGCTGAGTGAGCGCCTGGTGCTGGCGCTGCGCGTCCTCGATCGCCTGCTGAATCTGGATCTTGGGATCAGCCTTCTCGTCGATCTTGGCCCCGAAGGCCGCCATGAGATATTTCCAGCCCTTGATGAACGGGTTGGCCATCGACTGCTCCTGCCGCTGAGTGGGTCGAGCGCCCATCCTGCCACCCCGCGCGTCCCGGCCGGGCTTGACCGCGCGCTGACCCGTGGTTGCCTAGGGTCGGTACGCCGATCCGGGCGACTCCTACCGACACCCGCCCAGGCCACCCTCCCCCCGAACAGTGAGGTCCCGTGCCGTCCCGCTTGCGCGTCCTGTCCGCCCTGGTCGCCCTGGCCGTCGTGCCGGCCTGCAGCGGCAGCGCCCCCCGCCGCGTCAGCACGGCCGTGGGTCGCCCCACCGCCACGCCGACGCCGACGCCGACAACCTCCGTCGCCCCGCAGCGGTCTGCACCGGCGGTCCCGGCGGCGGTCGACCCGCGCGACCTCTACGCGGCGGACCGCGCCGGCCTGCTCGCGCCGGAGGCCCGGCTGGCCAAACCGCTGATCTACGTCCCCGATGACGACGACGCCACCGTGCACGTCATCGACCCGGCCACCTTCAAGGTCCTGCGGGTGGAGCGGGTCGGCCGGCTCCCCCAGCACGTCACCCCGTCGTACGACCTGAAGACGCTCTGGGTCGACAACGACGCGGGCAACAGTCTCACCCCGATCGATCCGCGCACCGGTCGCTTCGGCAAGCCGGTGCCGGTCGAGGATCCCTACAACCTCTACTTCACCGCGGACGGCGCGCACGCGGTCGTCGTGGCGGAACGGCTGCAGCGGCTGGACTTCCGCGACCCGCACACGATGGCGCTGCAGCACTCCCTGCAGGTGCCGTGCAGCGGCGTCGACCACGCCGATTTCTCCCCCGACGGGACGCACGCGCTGTTCTCGTGTGAGTTCAGCGGCACGATGTTGTGGGTGGACATGGTCCACCAGCGGGTCGTCCGGCAGATCACCCTGCCGCGACAGGGCAGCCAGCGACCCAAGCCGCAGGACGTCAAGATCAGCCCGGACGGCGCCACCTACTACGTCGCCGACGAGAACAGCAACGGGGTCTTCCTGATCGACGCCCGGACCCTGCGGGTGGTCCGGTTCCTGCCGACCGGAATCGGCGCCCACGGGCTGTATGTCAGCCGGGACAGCAAGGACCTCTACATCACCAACCGCCGGGGCGGATCGGTCTCGGTGCTGGCGTTCGCGCGCCGCGCAGTGCGTGCCGTCTGGCCGATCCCGGGCGGCACACCCGACATGGGCGGGGTCTCAGCCGACGGCAAGGTGCTGTGGCTGTCCGGTCGCTACAGCCGCGAGGTGTACGCCGTGAGCACCACCGACGGCCGGTTGCTCGCCCGGATCCCGGTGGGCGGCTCACCGCACGGGCTGTGCGTGTGGCCCCAGCCGGGCCGCTACTCACTCGGCCACACCGGCGTGCTCCGGTGAACCGGCGCCTGCTCGGCCCGCTCGCGCTGGTCCTCGCCACCGCGTGCTCGACGTCGACCTCGACCGCGCAGCCGCGGCGAACCCCCGTGGCCACCGGCACGTCCGCCACCGCCGCCGGGCCCGGCGCAGCGCACGCCGTGCGCCGGTCCTGGTCCACCGGCCGGCGACTGCCGCGGGCGGTCAGCGAGGTGGGGGTCGCGGCCCTCGGCACCGAGGTGCACGTGCTCGGCGGCTATGTCGACGGGCACCCGCGCTCAACGACCCACCTGGTGCTCGACACCACCACCGGCCGATGGCGCAACGCCGCGCCGCTGCCGGCCCCGCTCGACCACGTCGGGGCGGTTGCCCTCGGCGGGCTGCTCTACGCCGTCGGCGGGTTCGGCGCCCAGCCTGGCGGCACCAGCACGGTCGACGTCTACGACCCGGCCACCGACCGGTGGCGGGCGGTGGCCAGCCTGCCCGGCCCACGGGCCGCCGGGGTGGCGGTGGCCCTAGCCGGCCGCTTGCACTACGTCGGCGGCAAGACCCGCGGCCAGGACACCGGCGAGCACGACGTCTATGACCCGGCGACCAACCGCTGGAGCACCGCCGCGCCGATGCCGACCGCCCGCGACCACGCAGCTGGCGCCGTCGTCCACAGTCTGCTGTACGTCGCGGCCGGGCGGCCCGGTGAGTTGCGGACCCTCGAGGTCTACGACCCGGCCTCCGACCGCTGGGTGGCCGCGCCGGCCCTGCCCGCCGGCCGGTCCTCCGTTGCTGGCGCGGCGTTCGGCGGGCTGTTCCTCGTGCTGGGCGGGGAGGACGCCGGGGAGCAGCACGTCGTCCGCGACGTCGACGCCTACGACCCCGCCCGACGTCGCTGGACCACGCTGTCCCCGCTGCCGGCCGGGCGGCAGGGCATCGGCGCCGCGGTCGTCGGCAGCCGGCTCTATCTGCCCGGTGGGGGTCCGACCGCTGGCGGCTCCGCACAGTCCGACACCCTGCTCATGCTCGGCTGACCAGCTCGGCGTGTCCGACTCGCTACGCTCTGCACCCGATGGGGGTCTTGGCAGGATGAGCCTGGAACTGGTCCGGCACGCGATCCGGTCCTTTCCGACGTGCACGAACGCCGACCAGGTGCTCAGTCAGGTCGCAGCGCTCGTCGTGCCTGCACTCGGGCAGTGGTGTCTGGCCGACCGGTTGGACGAGCCCGATCTGGTGACCCGGGTGGCGGCGCTCGGCCTGGACGGGCCGCTCCCGCTGCCGTCGAGGATGGGCCGGACCGACGGGCATCGCTCATCCGCCCGTGGCATGGGGCTGCTCGCCCGGTTGATCGACGCGCCGCGACGGATGCTGCGCCTGTCCGCCGATGACATCGAGGCCCTCGCGGCCTCGTCCGAGCCGCAACTGCGAGCTCAAGGCGGCTTCGCCCGACGGCTCGGCAGCACCGACGTGCTGGTGCTGGGCCTGCCCGCGCGCGGCCGACTGCTCGGCGTCCTCACCCTCGGTCGCATCGCCGGCCAGTTCGACGACGACGAGGTCGCCCTCCTGGCCGATCTCGCCCTGCTGACCGGGCTCGCCCTCGACGGCATGCGGCTGCTGCAGGTGCAGCGCAGCGTCTCCACCGCGCTGCAGACCAGCCTGCTGCCGCCGCTGCCCGTCCTCCCCGGGCTCACCCTGGTCGCCCGGTACGTCCCAGCCGGCCAGGGCATCGAGGTCGGCGGGGACTGGTACGACGCGTTCGTCCTCCCCGGCGGTCCAGCCGCGCTGGTCATCGGTGACGCCACCGGACACGACGCCGACGCGGCCACCCGGATGGCCGAGCTCCGCCACCTGTTGCGGGGCGCCGCCGTCGACCGCGGCCGATCGCCAGCGGCCACGCTCACCCAGGTCGACCAGGTGACATCCCATCTCGGCTCAGACGCCTCGGCGACCTGCCTCTACGCGCAGTTGCACCGGACGGCAGCGACCGGCGGTTGGCGGTTGACCTGGTCCTCCGCCGGTCACCTCCCACCGATGCTGCTGCGCGACGGCCGCGCCGAGATCCTGGATACCCCACCCGATCTCATGCTCGGCGTCGACCCGGAGACAAGTCGGCAGAACCACGGTCGCGATCTCGCCTCGGGCGACCTGCTGCTGCTCTCGACAGACGGGCTCGTCGAGGACCGTCGGCAGGCCTTGGATGTCCGGTTGGACCTGCTCGGGCAGCTGCTGGTGCGCACGGCCGGCACCGACCCGGAGGCACTCGCTGACCTGCTCATCGCCGAGATGGCCTCCCAGGACGACGATGTCGCGGTTCTGCTCGTGTCGATCGATCCGCCAGCCTAGGTCTTACTGCTCGGCCTGAAACATCCAGTGCGTCTTCTCGAGCTCCGCGATGATCGCGATGAACAGGTCCTGGGTCACCGGGTCGGCTGATTCGGTCGCGTCCATCCGCTCGCGGAATCGGGTGATCATCGGGGCGAGAGTGGACACGACGTAGGTGATGACCTTGTCGACCGCGACGTAGCCGACCTCGATCGGCTCGACCTTGGACTCCTTGGCGAGCGCCCCCGTCTGCCCGTTCGGGTTGACCCCGACGGCAATCGCGCGCTCGGCGACGGTGTCGGTGAACAGGCGCGAGGAGTCGACGACCTCGTCGAGCGCCAGGTGGATGCTGCGGAAGTTGCGGCCGATGATGTTCCAGTGGGCCTGCTTGGCCACGAGCGAAAGCTCGATCAGGTCGACCAGCGCGCCCTGCAGGGCCTTTCCGACGATCTTCTTGGCGTCGGCGGGCAAGGGGCTCTTGACGGTGCTCACGCTGTGCTCCTTGGGATGGTGGTGGGCAGTGACGCGTGACCCGGCCAGCCGAACCCACGCTCCAGCACCCTGCCCCTCGGCGGCCCTGCTCACCCGTCATCCGCCAGGGCAACTGGCCGACGTACGCCGGGGCGGTAGGTCAGGCTGCGACGACGTCGACCGGGCGAGCCATCGATACCGTGGGATGCTCGGCGCCGACCGGTTCGAGCTGCGGGACGTCGACCGGCATCGGGATCGGGACCGGCTGCGGCTCGATCACGGCGAGGGTCTCACTGACTTCGCGCAGGACGTCGGACAGGCGCACGCCAAGGGCCCGGCAGATGCTGGCCAGCAACTCCGACGAGGCTTCCTTCTGCCCCCGCTCGACCTCGGAGAGGTAGCCCAGGCTGACCCGCGCCGCCCCCGACACCTCACGCAGTGTCCGCTGCTGCTTTTGCCGGGTCTCCCGCAAGGAACTCCCCAGGAGGGTGCGCAGCACCGCCATCGCCTCCACCTCCCAGGTCCTCGCGCCGTTCTCAGGCTCGGGCCCAACGTTACCCGCCCGCGCCCCACCGGGCACAACCATCACGCAGGCGGGTCACTTCCGCGTCGTCAGCGCGCGTCGCAGCAGGTCCAGTGCGGTGGTCACCGTGAGCAGCCGCACCCGGTCCCGGTCACCCGGCAGGCGCATGGTCCGCACCTGCACCCCGGTCGGCCCGGCGAGCGCGACATGGACCGTCCCGACCGGCTTGCCCTCCTGCTCGCTGGGGCCGGCCACACCGGTCACGCCGAGCCCCCAGGTGGCGCCGAGCCTGGTCCGCGCGCCGGCCGCAAGCGCCTCGGCGGTCTCGGCCGAGACCGCGCCGTGGGTGGCGAGCAGGCCCTCGGGCACGCCCGCGAGCGAGTCCTTCAGGTCGGTGGCGTAGACCACGAGCCCGCCCCGGTAGGTCGCGGACGAACCCGGTCGCTGCGACAACGTCGCGCTGAGCAGCCCGCCGGTCAACGATTCGGCCACGGCGACGGTCTCGCCACGACCGGCCAGCAGCGCGTGCACCACTCCATCGAGGCTCTCGTCGTCGTAGCCCCAGACGGCGTCGCCGAGCGCCGCCGCGCAGGCCGCGACCAGCGGTTCGAGGACCGCCGGGTCGCCAGCGGTGGTGAAGCGGACCCGCACGACCGCGCCGCCGGCGAGGTAGGCCAGGGCCACGCCCGCCGGGACGACGACGGCGGCTTCGACGAGCTCGGCCACGGCCGACTCGCCGAGCCCGGCGCATCGCAGCGTCCGGGTGACGACCCGGGTGCCGGAGCGGTCGGCCAGCCGGGGCAGGACCAGCCCGGCGACGGCGCGCATCTCGTGCGGCGGCCCGGGCAGCGCGACCACGATGGCGCCACCGATCTCGAGCCACAGACCCGGCGCCGTGCCGACCGGGTTGTCGAGGGCCTCGGCGCCGCCAGGCACGTCGGCCTGCTTGAGCACGACCTCCTGCATCGCGAAGCCGTACGTCGCGAAGCGGTCCCTGAGCTGGGCCTCGATGGCCGGCACGCGGCGGAGCGGCACCCCCGCCACGAGGGCGATCGCATCCCGGGTGAGGTCGTCGACGGTCGGGCCGAGCCCCCCGGTCAGCACCACGACGTCGGCGTCGTCGATCGCCCGGCGCAGCGCAGCGGCGAGCCGGGCGACGTCGTCGCCGACCATCGCCGAGTGGACGACCTGGACGCCGGCGGCGGCGAGCTGCTCGCCGAGCCAGGCGGCATTGCTGTTGACGATGTCGCCGAGCAGCAGCTCGTCGCCGACAGCCAGGACCGCGCCGTTCACCGCCGGGCCGCCCGGCGGGCCCGCTTCATCTCGGCCCGAGGGCTGGTGCGCCGCAGCCGCAGTGCCCGCGCGACGTAGTCGACACCGGTCAGCACGGTGACCACCACCGCGAGCACCATCACCCCAGCCCGGGTGCTGGCGAGCGGACCGGTGAGCGGCAGGACGTACAAGCCGATGGCCACGGCCTGCAGGAGGGTCTTGAGCTTGCCGCCGCGGCTGGCGGGGATGACACCGTGCCGGATCACCCAGAACCGCAACAGGGTGACACCGACCTCGCGGACGAGCACGAGAACGGTGACCCACCAGGGCAACTCGCCGAGCAGCGACAGCCCGATCAAGGCCGCCCCGATGAGCGCCTTGTCGGCGATCGGATCGGCCAGCTTGCCGAACGACGTGACGAGGTTGCGGCTGCGGGCCAGCTGGCCGTCGACCCGATCGGTGTAGGAGGCGAGGGCGAACACGCCCCAGGCGCCGATCCGGAACGCCCGGTCGTCACCGCTCCTGGCCAGCAGCAGCGCGCCGAAAACGGGCACCAGCAGCAGTCGGAAGACGGTGAGGGCGTTGGCGATGTTCCAGGCACTGGCTGGCGACAGCGGCAGCGCGAGCGGCTCGTCGGCGGCCGGGGCGGCCGGTCCGTCGAGGGCGTCGGCGGTCATGCCGGCAGAGCAGCCGGGACGAGCTGCGCAACCAGGTCGACACCTTCGCTGCCGGTCACGACCGCGGTCACCAGGTCGCCGACCCGCAGGCCCGGTCCGTGCACGGTCGTCGAACCGTCGACCTCGGGCGCCTGATGCGCGGCCCGCCCTTCGGCGGCCTCGCCGTCGACCGATTCGATGAGCACCTCGACGAGCTCACCGACGCGCTCCTCGGCGCGCTGGCTGGTGAGCTCTTCGGTGAGTGCCTGGAGCCGGGCCACCCGGGCATCGACGACGTCCTGCGGCAAATGATCGGCGAGGTGCTCGGCCTCGGTGCCGTCCTCGTCGGAGTAGCCGAACACCCCGACCGCGTCGAGCCGGGCAGCCAGCAGGAAGCGCTCCAGCTCGGCGACATCGCTCTCGGTCTCCCCGGGGAACCCGACGATGACGTTGCTGCGCACCCCGGCGTACGGGCTGATCGAACGGATCTGGGCGAGCAGGTCAAGGAAGCGGTCGGTGTCGCCGAACCGGCGCATCCGGCGCAGCACGGTGGCGGAGGCGTGCTGGAAGCTCATGTCGAAGTAGGCGGCGACGCCCGGCGTGCCGGTGAGCGCCTGGACAAGCGACGGGCGCATCTCGGCCGGCTGCAGGTAGGACAGCCGTACCCGCTCGATTCCGTCGACCTCGACCAGGGCTGGCAGCAGCGCTTCGAGCAGGCGCAGGTCGCCGAGATCTTTGCCGTACGACGTGCTGTTCTCGCTCACCAGCACCAGCTCGCGGGCACCGTGTTCGGCGAGCCACCTGGCCTCGGCGAGGACGTCGGCGGGACGGCGGGACACGAAGGCGCCCCGAAAACTCGGGATGGCGCAGAAGGCGCACCGTCGATCGCAGCCGGACGCCAGCTTGAGTGGCGCGACCGGGCTGTCGTCGAGCCGACGGCGCATGATGACCGGGCCCCCGGCGTGCCCGGGAATGCCGATGTCGAGGGCGCCGGGCTCCACGCTCGCGGCCCGCTGGACCGGGCTGATGGGCAGCAGCTTGCGGCGGTCACCAGGGGTGTGGCTCGGCACGGCGACACCGTCGACGACGGACTGCAGATGCGCGGCCAGGTCGGCGTAGGCGTCGAAGCCGAGGACCGCAGCAGCCTCGGGGAGTTGGGCCGCGAGTTCGGTGCCGTAGCGCTCGGCGAGACACCCGACGGCGACCACCTTGGCGCCGGTGTCGGCGGCGGCCAGCAAGGTGTCGATGCTGTCCTTCTTGGCCGACTCGACGAAACCACAGGTGTTGACGAGATACACATCCGGGGTCTCGGCCCGGCCGTCGGGGTCCTCGACGAGGTCCCAGCCGGCTGCGTCGAGGCGACCGGCCAGCTCCTCGGAGTCGACCTCGTTGCGGGCGCACCCGAGGGTGACGAGGGCGATGCGGCGGCCGGTCACCTGGCCGAGCCTACCGGCGGCTCAGGCCGGGGCGAGACCGCTCGCGGTACAGGCGAACCGTCGGACGGCGCCCGAGCTGCCCGCCGCGCCGCTGTCCCGGCCACCGCAGTTGAGGTTGACGGCGGAGGCGTTGCCGACCACCACCCGCAGCCGGGTGGCATCGGTGAAGTCCTTGAAGTCACCATCGTGCAGGACGCCCTCGAACAGCGTGCCCGTGGCGTTGCGGACGCTGACCCACGACTGACCACCGATGACCCGGACGCGCAGTTGCACGCCCGTCGTCGGCGGCCGCTTGGCGGTCAATCCGGGATCGACCGGCGGCGCCGCCGTCGCCTTGACCGCAGTCCTGGGGCCGGCGGTCGCGGTGGGCTGTGCGGCGCCCGACAGACCGTCGACGGACTGCTGCCGCTTGGCGGCGGGGCCCTTGACGAAGGCGATGGCGAGGACGATGACGAGCACGCCGAGCGCGCCCACGATCGCCACCCCCCAGCGGGGGCCGCGCCGCTCGGTGGCGGTGACGGCCGGGGCCCCGAAGACGCTGTCGGTGCTGCCGACCCGAACTGGCTGGGTCCGCTCCGGCTCCAGGGCCACCGGCGCCCGACCGGTCACGTCGTCGAATCGGGCCACCAGGGGCGCGGGGTCTACCCCGACGGCGGTGGCGATGGCGCGCAGGTGTCCCCGGGCGTAGATCGCGGCGCCGGAGGACTCGAACCGGTCGGCCTCGAGGTCGCGGATCAGGGTCGGCCTGATCCGGGTCCACTCGCTGACCTGCTCGACGGTCTGGCCCGCTCCCTCACGCGCGGCGCGCAACGTCGCACCGAGGCTCGGCTCGACAGCTGGGTCGGGCACGGCGTCGGTGGGCGGGTCCAAGGGCACTGGCTGCGCCTTCCCGAACAAAAGGGCTGGAAGCCTCCATGCTAGATCCGTCATCGGCCTGCCACCAAGCCCCATCAGGCTCCACCTCAGGTTGAGCCGGGCCCCTCACCCCGGCCGCCGTGACGGCGCAGTCCAGCCGGGCCGGTCCGCAGGTCCAGGTGCATGAGTACCTGGTCGAAGCGCTCGTCGCCCACCGCGAGCAGATCGGGACGGCGACCGGTCACCACGAAGCCGAATGCGGCGTAGATCCGCATCGCACCGTGATTGTTACCTCGGCATTCCAGGGTCAGCATCTCGATGCCGGCCGCTCGCGCGTCAGCCACGAGCGCCTGGACGACACCCCGCCCGACACCGCTCCCCCGGGACTGCGGATGGGTCATCACCTTGGTCACCTCGGCCGCCAGGCGCATGGGGGCCACGCCGTGGCGACGCCAGGCCCCGGAGCCCACCAGCACCCCGGATCCGTCGTACGCGGTGACGAGTCGCGCACCGTCGCCCAACAACCCGTCGAGCCAGGCGTCGACCTCGTGCGGCGGCGGCACCTCCATCCAGCCGACCGCGCCACCGGCCGCGGCCACCGCCTGCACCAGCCGCAGGATCCCGGCCCGGACACCCGCGTCCGGCGGGCCGTCGATCCAGCGCAGCAGCACGAGAGCACCTTATGGGCGGGCGGTACGTCGCTTCCGGGGTCCGGTGGCGCTGCGGCGGGCCACCCGATGCGCAAAGATCATCCGGGCGGGCCAGTTGATCTTTGCGCAGGTTTGCCGCCTGGGTGCGCTCTCAGCCGCACAAAGATCAACAAGGACGCACCAGGGCGGCTGGCCCGGGGCGGCGCGGCGGTCAGGCGTGGTCGAGGACGAACTGCCGGATGCGGGCCCAGGCCTCGTCGGCTGCGGCCACGTGCTCGTCGTAGGACCGGTCGAAAAACGAGTGTGGCGCACCCTCGAACACGACGAACTCGGTCGGAACCGGTGCGGCGTCGGCCACCGCGCGGGTGTCCTCGACCGGGATGTGGGCATCGGCGCCGGCGACCAGCATGAGCAGCGGCGCCTGCATCCGCTCGACGACCTCGAGGGCGGATTGCGGCCGGCCGTAGAAGCCGATGCAACCGGCCAGGCCGGGGGTGTCGGCGGACTGCCGCCAGGAGTAGCCGCCGCCGAAGCAGAAGCCGACCGTGAAGACCGTGGTGGCACCGGCCTCGCGCAGATGGGCGACGCCGGCGGCGACATCGGCGGCCACCCCCTCGGGGCTGGTCTGCTGCACGTGCGGCATGAACTCGAACGCATCGGTGCGGTCGGCCGTGTCGGCGGTCCGGCCGAAATAGTCGATGGCGACCGCGTCGATGCCGACCTCGGCGAACCGCACGGCGAGGTCCTTGTAGAACTGATGCAGCCCGCGTACGTCGGGCAGGACCACGATCGACGCGCCGCTCGGTTCGGCGGCGCGCGCCTCGAAGGCGAGCAGCACATTGCCGTCGACTGCGGTCAACTCGAGCTCGGCCGATGAGTGGGCGACGCCTGCTCCAGGGGCGGACGGGGGGCGGCTGTCGTCGCTGTGGCACATGGGCAGGACCTTAGATCAAGCCCCGCCTCGCAGCACGACGAGCACACTGTCGACCTCGTCGGGACGGATCAGCACGTCGCGCGCCTTGGAGCCCTCGGTCGGACCGACAATCCCCCGGCTCTCCATCAGGTCCATCAAGCGGCCGGCCTTGGCGAAGCCGACGCGGAGCTTGCGCTGCAGCATCGACGTGGAGCCGAATTGGGTGCTGACGACTAGTTCGACTGCCTGGCAGAGCAACTCGAGGTCGTCACCGATCTCCTCGTCGACTTCACGTTCCTTCACCGGCGCGACGACGATGTCCTCCCGGAACGCCGGTTGGCGCTGGGCTTTGCAGAACGCGACGACGGCCGCAACTTCGGCATCGGAGACGTAGGCCCCCTGCACCCGGATGGGCTTGCTCGCACCCATCGGCAGGAACAGCGAATCGCCTTTGCCGATGAGCTTCTCGGCGCCCGGCTGGTCAAGGATGACCTTGGAGTCCGTGCCGGACGACGTGGCGAAGGCGAGCCGCGACGGGACGTTCGCCTTGATGAGCCCGGTGACGACATCGACCGACGGCCGCTGCGTGGCGAGCACCAGGTGGATGCCGGCGGCCCGGGCGAGCTGGGTGATCCGCACGATCGCGTCCTCGACGTCACGGGGCGCGACCATCATCAAGTCGGCCAGCTCGTCGATGATCACCATCAGGTAGGGGTAGGGCTTGTAAACCCGCTCACTGCCCGGAGGCGCCGTCAGCTTCCCGTCGCGGACCGCCTTGTTGAAGTCGTCCACATGCCGGAAGCCGCTGGCCGCCAGATCGTCGTACCGCATGTCCATCTCGCGGACGACCCACTGCAGCGCCTCGGCGGCCTTCTTGGGATTGGTGATGATCGGGGTGATCAGGTGCGGGACGCCCTCGAACGCGGTGAGCTCCACCCGCTTCGGGTCCACCAGGATCAGCCGGACCTCGTCGGGCGTCGCGCGGGTCAGGATGCTGACGAGCAGGGTGTTGATGCAGGTCGACTTGCCGGCGCCGGTCGCACCGGCGATGAGGATGTGCGGCGTCTTGGCGATGTTGGCCATGACGAAGCCGCCCTCGATGTCCTTGCCGAGCGCCACCAGCATCGGATGGTGGTCGCTGGTGGCGGCGGCGCTGCGCAGGACGTCGCCGATGCTGACGTTTTCCCTGTCTGTATTGGGGATCTCGATGCCGACGGCGCTCTTGCCAGGGATCGGGCTGATGATCCGCACGTCCTGACTCTTGACCGCGTAGGCGATGTTGCGCTGGAGCTGGATGATCCGCTCGACCTTGACGGCCGGGCCGAGCTCCACCTCGTAGCGCGTGACGGTCGGGCCGCGACTGAAGCCGGTCACCGACGCATCGACCTGGAAGTCATTCAGGACCTGCGTCAGCGCCGCGATCACCTCGTCGTTCGCGGCGCTGCGCTTCTTGGGCGGGGTGCCGGTCGCGAGCAGATCGGCTGGTGGCAGGGCGTAGTCGCCCTTGAGCACGAGTTGCTCGGCTTTGGCCGGCGCGGTCGTGTGCACCGGAGGCACGGGTTCGTCGCGGACGACCGGTGAGACATCCTCGGGCGCGGCTTGCTCCATCGTCGCCACCCGGCGGCGCGGTCGGGTGCGGGCGAGCGGTTCGGGCTCGGGCGTGGACTCGGGCTCGGGGGCCGGCTTCGGCCGCAGCAGCAGGGTGTCTCGCAGCAGCGCCAGCCGCTGCGGGAGCTGGTGCAC
>JAYSQK010000587.1:0-2137 GCA_043721555.1 Frankiales bacterium | reverse complement strand
GCGAGCTGTCGAGGGACAGGATCCGGGCGTGCGCGATCGGGGACCGGACGAAGGTCAGGTGCAGCGCGCCCTGGAGCCGGGCGTCCACGAGATCGTCGGTGTAGACGCCCCCCGTGGTCAGCAGTACGGGGTCTTCGATCCGGACGACCCGAGTTCCCAAAATGCTCATGGCGATCCTTGCCGGACGGTCGTCGGGTCCGTCGCGGTGATCGCAATGTAGCCACGCCGCGGGGCGACGTCCATGGGTTGCGACCGGCCCGTCGTAGGGCGCCGCGATGGGTGCCGACCCGAGAGGCCGAACCCTAGGTTGCGAGGAGTTCGAGAAGGGCGTCGTTGATGAACTTTGTGTCGACGGGGTTCACGCCACCGCCGGCGAAGTGCCCCCACACCCCGGGGATCACCCGCAGTTGGGCACCCGGGATGTGGGACACGGCGTACTCCTCATCCTCGGGTGGGAAGTAGAGGTCCTTCTGCGCCGGCATCACCAGCGTCTTGGCCTTGATGGAGGCGAGGGCGCGCTCCTGGTCCCCGTCGAAGCCAGGGGTCTGACCGACGTCGCCATGCTGCCAGGTCCACAGCATCGCCAGCAGGTTATTGGCGTCCTTGGCGAGGAAGAATCCCTCCCAGAAGCCCACGAGGAAATCCTCAAGCGTGGCGTAGTCGAACGGGCTCTGCTTGTACAACTGCTGCCAATAGAAGGCCTGTGAAAATCCCCACCCGGCGTAGACCCGGCCCACCGCGCGCAGCCCCTTGACTGGCTGGCCGGCGTACATGCCGTCCTGCCAGGCCACGTCGGTCATGATCGCGTATTTGACCGCCTCGAGAAACACGATGTTGTGCTCGGCGGTCTTCGACGAGCCACAAAATGGCAACGCCCGCTGCACCATGTCCGGGTAGCTCACCGCCCACTGGTAGGTCTGCCCCGCGCCCATTGACCAGCCGGTGACAAGCACGAGCGTGTCGATGCCGAAATGCTCGGTGACCAGCCGGTGCTGCTGTTCGACCTGGTCGTAGAAGGTCACGTTGGGGAACCGGGCGCCGCCGTGGGGCGCCGGGGTGTTGCTCGGCGAGGACGACAGCCCATTGCCCAACATGTTCGGGACAATGATGAAGTACTTCGACGGGTCGAGGGCCATGCCCTCGCCGATGAGCCACTCGTTGTCGTAGTGCTGCCCCGAATACCAGGTCGGGTAGACGATCGCATTCGACTTGTCGTCGTTCAGCGACCCGTAGGTCTTGTACGCGAGCTTTGCTGCGCGCAGGGTCTGCCCGGTGCTGAGTCGGACGTCGCCCAATTCGAAGATCTCGTAGTCCACCATGAGCAATCCTCCTGGGACCGGTCGAGAGCGGAAGGTCAGGCTCGGACGAGTCTGGCGCAAACGTGCAGCAGCAGCGAATGCCGGTACGGCCCTTGCGACCACGGGAAGACGGAACATCCATCTCAGCGAGGCAGCAGGGCGACGAGGCGCTCACCGCCTGCCCCGAGTTGATCACCGTCTCCTCGTCGATGTCAATGCTCGGGGGTGCCCACTTGTCCCCGTAGGCCCGCACCCGCAGGTCCCGACCCGCCGACGGCCCGACTCGAGTCGGCGGCCGCCCGATGAGGGGGGTCAACGAAGCCAGGAGCGGCGTCGAAACCCAGCGGCGCGCGGCTCCGGACTCCTGTCCACATCGCCACGGTCGCGAGTGCGCCGGTCGCGGCACAGGCCAAGCCCACCGCGGCCCTGCCGTGCTCGAGGAGCAGGGTGCCGGCGATCGGCCCCACGGCGTACCCCGCGCTCTGGCTCGCCCCCATCGCCGCGAGGTACCTACCCCGCAACGGACCAGGGGCGAGCAGGGCCGGGTACGCCGTCGCCGACGGCGCACTCACCACCTCGCCCAGGGTCCACACAACGGTCGCGGCGACGAGCAGGGCGACGCCTCCGCGCAGCGACATCAGGGTGATGCCGGCGCCGATGAGCCCAACGCCGAGCGTGATGGTGGTACGCAGCCGCCAACGGCAGGTGAGCCGCGTAGCTGGCAACTCGACGGCGAGGACGAGCAGCCCGTTGAGGCTGAGCAGCCCTGCGTAGACGCCGCGCCCGAGACCCTGGCTGGTGACCTCGAGTGGCAGGGTCGCGAGGTACTGCACGTCGAC
>JAYSQK010000586.1:0-2865 GCA_043721555.1 Frankiales bacterium | reverse complement strand
CCGCGCCACGATCAACGCGCAGGGGGTGTGGCTCGAGCAGCTCGAGACCGAGCCGGCGCACTATCTCCCCGACGTTGAGGAGCTCGCCGGCGACGTCGTACGCATCGACTTGAACCGGCCGATGAGCGAGATCCGCGCGACGCTGTCTCAGCTTCCGGTCAAGACCCGGCTGTCACTGCACGGTCCGCTGGTCGTCGCCCGCGACATCGCGCACGCCAAGATCGCCGCGCTGCTGGACGAGGGCCAGCCGATGCCGGCGTACCTGAAGGACATGGCGGTCTACTACGCCGGGCCGGCGAAGACCCCCGTCGGGATGGCGAGCGGGAGTTTCGGGCCGACCACCGCCGGCCGGATGGACTCCTACGTCGACCGGTTCCAGGCCGCCGGCGGGTCGCTCGTCATGCTGGCCAAGGGCAACCGCTCGGCCGCGGTGACAGCGGCCTGCAAGGCACACGGCGGCTTCTACCTCGGCTCGATCGGGGGCCCAGCAGCACGTCTGGCCCAGGACTGCATCAAGCGCGTCGAGGTACTGGAATACCCCGAGCTCGGGATGGAGGCCATCTGGAAGATCGAGGTCGAGGACTTCCCGGCGTTCGTCGTCGTCGACGACAAGGGCAACGACTTCTTCACCGAACCGGCCGAGGCGGGCGCCGGACCGACCCCCGTCACGATCGGCGCCCGCCCATGAGCCAGTGGCGCACCGAGCACGACAGCATGGGCGAGGTCCAGGTCCCCGCCAACGCGCTCTGGGGCGCGCAGACCCAGCGGGCCGTCGAGAACTTCCCGGTGTCCGGGCTCCGGGTCGAGCCAGGCCTGGTGCGCGCCCTGGCCACCATCAAGGGCGCAGCAGCCCGGGTGAACGGCCGGCTCGGGGTCGTGCCGCCGGACATCGCCGAGGCGATCGCCCAGGCCGCAGCCGAAGTCGCCGCCGGCAAGCACGCCGACCAGTTCCCGGTCGACGTCTTCCAGACCGGCAGCGGGACGAGCACCAACATGAACCTCAACGAGGTCCTGGCAACCCTGGCCGGTCGCACCCTGGGCCGGCCGGTGCACCCCAACGACCATGTCAACGCCAGCCAGAGCAGCAACGACACGTTTCCGTCGGCCATGCACCTGGCCGCCGCGCGGGCCGTCGTCGAGGATCTGCAGCCGGCGCTCGGGCACCTCACCGCGAGCCTGGCCCGCCGGGCCGTCGAGTTCCGCGACGTGGTCAAGTCGGGGCGCACCCATCTGATGGACGCGACGCCGGTGACGCTCGGTCAGGAGTTCGGTGGCTACGCCGCCCAGGTCGCGTACGGCGGGGAACGGCTCGACGCCGCCCTGCCCCGGGTCGGCGAGCTGCCGCTCGGCGGTACGGCCGTCGGCACCGGGATCAACACCCCTGCGGGCTTCGCCGCCGAGGTCATCGCCGACCTGCGGGCCGGCACCGGCCTGCCGCTGACCGAGGCCCGGGACCACTTCGAGGCGCAGGGCGCCCGTGACGCGCTCGTCGAGCTGTCCGGCGTGCTCCGCACCATCGCGGTCGGGCTCAACAAGATCGCCAACGACCTGCGCTGGCTCGCCTCCGGACCGCGGACCGGTCTGGCCGAGCTGCACCTGCCCGATCTGCAGCCGGGGTCGAGCATCATGCCCGGCAAGGTCAATCCGGTCGTCCCCGAGGCGGTCTGCCAGGTGGTCGCGCAGGTCATCGGCAACGACGCGGCGGTGGCCTTCGGCGGCGCGGCCGGCACCCTCGAGCTCAACGTGATGCTGCCCGTCATCGCCCGCAACCTGCTGGAGTCGATCCGGCTGCTCAGCTCGATCACCCGGCTGCTGGCCGATCGGTGCGTCGACGGGCTGCAGGCCGACGTCGAGCGCTGCCGGCGATACGCCGAGAGCTCGCCGAGCATCGTGACACCGCTCAACCGCTACCTCGGCTACGAGGAGGCGGCGAAGGTCGCCAAGCAGGCCGTCGCCGAGGGCCGCACGATCCGCGAGATCGTGGACGCCCGTGGCTATGTCGCCCGCGGCGTGCTCACTGCCGAGCAGCTCGACGAGGCCCTGGACGTCCTGTCGATGGCCTGGCCGCACGGCCACTAAAACGCGCCTACAACGCGGCTGGATCCACGTCGTACCAGGCGAAAGCGCCCTGATCACGGATCGGCGGACGGCCCAGGACCAGGGTCAGCAGGGTGAGGGTCTGGTCCATCCGGTCGTGCTCGGTCACGATGACGGTGCGGATCTGCCAGAGCCGCAGATCACCGCGCAACTGCCGGAGGAAGGCCGGGGTGTAGCGGGGCAGCGGCCGGCCCAGCACGATCCGACGCAGCGCGCCCGACATCGAGGACGGCACCCCGCCGAAGGTCGGGCGGCCGTCCTTGCCGGGGGTGAGGACGTAGCCGCCCGGGCTCTTGAAGCGCATGCCGGTCGTCGCCTGCCACAGCTCCGGGCGGCTGTCCACCCGGTTGGGGAATGGCACCATGAGCGCGACACTGCCCTCGGGGATCCGCGCCACAGCAGTCGAGCGGTAGTACGCCGGGACCATCGTGTCCTGGTATTCCCAGGCGAATTGCGGCGCGAGCGGTGCCAGGGCAAACAGCGCGAGACCGGCTGGTAGCAAGCGGGACAGCGCGCCGGAACCGAGTCGGGCATGCAATCGGTCCAGCCCGATCGCGAGCAGCGCGCCGGCGAGCAACGACGTGAACAGCGCCAATCTGGTCGGCGTGACGCTCTCCAGCAGCGGCAGATGCTGCACAGCGCCGAAGGGCAGCGCGATGTCGGTGACCCTGCCGTTCACCCGCAGGTGGTTCCCGAGCGACAGCACGAAGGTCGCCAGCAGCAGCGCGGACAGGAACCGGACGGTCGCGATCCGGCGATAGACCAGCA
>JAYSQK010000585.1:0-1722 GCA_043721555.1 Frankiales bacterium | reverse complement strand
GAAGCCGCCGACCAACACCCGGCTGGGCGCGGTCGACATGGACAAGGCCACGATCCCCCAGCTCGAACGGCTGATGCGGTCCGGCCGGCTGAGCTCGGTGGCCATCACGACCTTCTACCTCGACCGGATCCGGCGGGTCGACCCCCTGCTGCACGCGGTACTCCAGGTCAACCCCGACGCGCTCGCCGAGGCGCGGCTGTCCGACCGGGCCCGGCGCACCCGGGGCAGCGCCCGGCTGCTCGAGGGCATCCCGGTGCTGCTCAAGGACAACGTCGGCACGCACGACCGCGAGCACACGACCGCCGGGTCCCTGGCCCTGCTCGGTGCCCGCCCCGCCGACGCGGCGCTCGTCACCAAGCTCCGCAACGCTGGCGCCGTCATCATCGGCAAGGCCAACCTGTCGGAGTGGGCGAACTTCCGGTCCACTCAGTCGAGCAGCGGCTGGAGCGGGGTCGGCGGTCAGACCAACAATCCCTACGCCCTCGACCGCAACCCCTGCGGCTCGAGCAGCGGCTCGGGCGCCGGCATCGCAGCCACCCTCGCCCAGGTCGCGATCGGCACCGAGACCGACGGCTCGATCGTCTGCCCGTCGGCGGCCAACGGGCTCGTCGGGGTCAAGCCCACCCTCGGCCTGATCAGCCGCACCGGCGTCGTACCGCTGTCGGCGCAGCAGGACACCCCCGGCCCGATGGCCCGCAACACCGAGGACGCCGCGATCGTGCTGTCGGCCATCCACGGTGTCGACGCCGCCGATCCCGCGACCCGCGAGCAGGTCGGGCACGTGCTGGCCCGCTACCAGGACGGGTTGCGCGGCTCGACCCTTGTCGGCAAGCGAATCGGCGTCTATACCCAGGGCGTGCTGGGCCAGTCGCCCGAGGCCGACGCCGTCTTCGCCGCCGCGGTCGCCAAGCTCAAGGCCCTCGGCGCGACCGTCGTGACGGGCGCCGACCCGGCCGGCGGCGATGCGATCGGCACCGCCGAGTTCTCGGCGCTGCTGCTGGAGTTCAAGCACGACATCAACGCCTACCTCGCCGCGCTGCCCGGGACGCACCCGCGCGACCTCGCCGGGCTGATCGCCTTCGACAAGGCCAACGCCCGACGGGAGATGCCGTTCTTCGGCCAGGAGCTCTTCGAACAGGCGCAGGCGACCTCCGGTGACGAGACCGAGGCTGCCTATGTCAAGGCCCGTCAGGACGCCACCGGCGGCGCCCGCAAGGCCCTCGACGACGTCCTCGGCGGGATGAAGCTCGACGCCATCGTCAGCCTCACCAACGGGCCGGCCTGGACCACCGACCTCGTCAACGGCGACCACTTCTCGACCAGCAGCTCGTCCTTCGCGGCGGTGTCGGGCTACCCCAGCGTCACCGTGCCGGCCGGCTACACCAACGGCCTGCCGATCGGCATCTCGTTCACCGGTCGCCGGTGGAGCGAGGAGACGCTGCTGCGGCTGGCGTTCGCCTTCGAAAAGGGCAACCCCGTGCGCAAGGCCCCGACGTACGCCGCGACCTTGCCGGCCTCGGACGGTGTGCGCGCGCGGCTGCAGCGACGCGGCTTCGTCGGCTCGATGCAGGGCCGCATCGGCTGAGGCGTCTTCGGCGCGGTCGGTTGCGCCCAGCTTGGTCGCTGGGGCAATCGGCTGTCGGTGCTCGCGCCACGACCATGGGGGCCGGCTCCGGTGGCTACGTCGGTTGCGTCGGTAGGTCGGGGCTGTCCGGCACCAGC
>JAYSQK010000584.1:0-3685 GCA_043721555.1 Frankiales bacterium | reverse complement strand
CGCAGGCCGCGTTCGACGGCTGGCGGGGCACCTCGCTGGCCAAGCGCACCTCGGTGCTGTTCGCCTTCCGGGAGCTGCTCAACGCGCGCAAGGCGGAGGTCGCGGCCCTCATCACCGACGAGCACGGCAAGGTGCTCTCCGACGCGCTGGGCGAGGTCACCCGGGGCCTCGAGGTCGTCGAGTTTGCTTGCGGGATCGCCCATCTGCTCAAGGGAGGCTTCTCCGAAGGCGTGTCCAGCGGCGTCGATGTCTTCTCGATCCGGCAGCCGCTGGGGGTCGTCGGGGTCATCTCGCCGTTCAACTTCCCCGCCATGGTGCCCATGTGGTTCTTCCCGGTCGCGATCGCCGCCGGCAACTGCGTCGTGCTCAAGCCCAGTGAGAAAGACCCCTCTGCAGCGATGCTGCTCGCCGAGCTCTGGGCCGAGGCCGGCCTGCCGCCGGGTGTGTTCACGGTGCTGCACGGCGACAAGGTCGCTGTCGACGGCTTGCTCACCCACCCCGACGTCAAGGCGATCTCGTTCGTCGGCTCCACCCCGATCGCGCGCTACGTCTACGAGACCGGCACGGCGCACGGCAAGCGGGTGCAGGCCCTCGGCGGCGCGAAGAACCACATGGTCGTGCTGCCCGACGCCGACCTCGATCTGGCCGCGGACGCCGCCGTCAACGCCGGCTTCGGCTCGGCCGGCGAGCGCTGTATGGCGATCTCGGCCCTGGTCGTCGTCGAGCCGGTCGCCGACGCGCTGATTGCAAAGATCGTCGAGCGGATGGGCCAGCTCACCACCGGAGACGGCCGCGAGGGCGCCGACATGGGTCCGCTCGTCAGCGGCCCACACCGCGACAAGGTCGTGTCCTACGTCGAGGCGGGGGTCGCTGCCGGTGCCGAGCTGGTGGTGGACGGTCGGGCCACCGTCCCTGCGGGCGAGGGGTTCTGGCTCGGCCCGACCCTGTTCGACAAGGTCGACACCAGCATGAGCATCTACGCCGAGGAGATCTTCGGCCCGGTCCTGTCGGTGCTCCGCGTCACGTCGTACGACGAGGCACTGGCCATGGTCAACGAGCATCCGTACGGCAACGGGACGGCGCTGTTCACCCACGACGGTGGCGCGGCCCGCCGGTTCCAGTACGAGGTGCAGGTCGGGATGGTCGGCATCAACGTCCCGATCCCGGTGCCGATGGCGTATTACTCCTTCGGTGGCTGGAAGAGCTCGCTGTTCGGCGACAGCCACGCGCACGGGACCGAGGGCGTGCACTTCTTCACCCGCGGCAAGGTGGTCACCCAGCGCTGGCCCGACCCCAGCCACGGTGGGCTGGACCTGGGCTTCCCGCAGAGCTGACGGCCCCGCGCTAGCGTCCCGGCATGGACATCACCTACCCGCCGGCGGCGGAGGCCTTCCGGGCGCGGGTGCAGGCCTTTCTCGGCGAGCAGTTACCGGTGGGCTGGACCGGCATCGGCGCATTACCCGAGGCCGAGCGCGAGACCTTCCGGGAGTCCTGGCGCACGACCTTGGCCGACCATCAGATGCTCGCCGTGTCCTGGCCCACCGAGTACGGCGGGGCAGGGCTGTCCCACGTCGAGCAGGTGGTGCTCGCCGAGGAGTTCGCCAAAGCCGGTGCGCCGCAGGGCAGCGAGAACGACACGTTCGGCATCGGCATGCTGGGCAACACCCTGATCAAGTTGGGCACCGAGGCGCAGAAACGGCACTATCTGCCGAGGATCCTGTCCGGCGAGCAGCGCTGGTGTCAGGGCTACTCCGAGCCCGAGGCGGGATCGGACCTCGCCGGCATCCGGACCTCGGCGGTGCTCGACGGCGACCAATGGGTGATCAACGGCCAGAAGACCTGGACCTCGGCCGGCCAGCTGGCCGATCACATCTTCGTGCTGGCCCGGACCGACGCGGGAGCCCCGAAGCACAAGGGCATCTCGTTCCTGCTCGTACCGATGGACCAGCCCGGCGTCGAGGTGCGGCCGATCACCAACATGGCCGGCTATGCATTGTTCAACGAGGTGTTCTTCACCGACGCGCGCACCGGTGCGGGCGAGGTCGTGGGGGCCGTGAACGACGGCTGGCGGATCGCGATGGCGCTGCTCGGCTTCGAGCGTGGCGTCACCGCGACGACCGACGCCATCCGCTTCCGGGGCGATCTCGACCGGCTGATCGCCCTGGCCCGCGAGCGCGGTCTCACCAGCGACCCCAGGCTTCGCGACCGGCTGGCGTGGTGCCACAGCCGGGTCGAGGTGATGCGCTTTCGGGGCTTTCAGGCCCTCACCCGGTCGCTGGCGGGTCAGCCGCTCGGCCCGGAGTCTGCCATCAGCAAGATCATCTGGTCGGAGTATTTCCAGGCCTACACCGAGCTGGCGATGGAGATCCTCGGTCCCGAGGCGCTCGCCGCCACCGGCCAGCCGACGGGCGGGATGCTGCAGATGCCCGAGGCCGGCACGGAAAACTCCCCGCGGTCCTGGGTGGAGACGTTCCTGGCAGCCCGGGCCGGGACCATCTACGCGGGGAGCTCGCAGATCCAGCGCAACATCATCGGTGAGCAGCTGCTCGGCCTGCCCAAGGAGCCGCGCCTGGACAGCGGCCCGTTCCGCGAGCTCGCCAGCAGGAGGGGCTGAGATGGACTTCGCCTTCAGCAGCGACCAGGACGAGTTCCGGACCTCACTGCGGCGGTTCCTCACCGACAAGAGCCCGTTGTCCCAGGTGCGGGCCAGCAGCGCGACCGAGCTCGGCTACGACGTCGCGCTCTGGCGGCAGATGAGCGATCAGCTGGGTCTGCCCGGGCTGCACCTGCCCGAGGAGTACGGCGGCTCCGGGACCGGCCTGCTCGAACCGGCGGTGGTGCTCGAGGAGACCGGCCGGGCGCTCACCAGCTCGCCGTACACCGCGGGGCTGCTGGCCTCGATCGCCGTCCTGCGGCTGGGCAGCGAGCAGGCGCGAAAGGACCTGCTGCCGGGCATTGCCGCCGGCGAGACGGTCGCCACCCTCGCGATGACCGAGCTGGCCAGCCCCACCGGCGCGAGCGGCCTGCAGACGACCGCGCTGTCCCGCGGTGACGGCGTCACCCTGACCGGCACCAAGCTCCTGGTCGAGCACGGACACAGCGCGGACGTCCTGCTGGTCAGCGCGACCTGCGAGGGCGAGGTGGGCCTGTACGTCGTACAGGGCGACGCTGCCGGGTTGACCCGCACCCGGCAGGACGCCCTGGACCTCACCCGCCCGGTCGCCGAGGTACGCCTCGAGGGCACCCCGGCCGTTCCACTGGGCGAGCCGGGTGGCCTCGAGGAGCTGGTCGACCTGGCCTGTGCGTTGCTGGCCAGTGAGATGGTCGGTGGCATCGAGGCGTGCCTGGCCATGGCGACCGCCTATGCCAAAACCCGGCTGCAGTTCAACCGGCCGATCGGTTCGTTCCAGGCGGTCAAGCACCGGTTGGCCGAGATGGTCGTCGGTCTGGACGGCGCACGGGCGGCCGCGATGTACGCCGTGTACGTCGCCGACGCCGGCGGCGCCGAGCTCGGGGCGGTCGCGCCGCTGGCCAAGGCCGAGGCGGCCGACGCCTACACCTTCGCGGCCGGCTGGAACATCCAGTTGCTCGGCGGCATCGGCTTCACCTGGGAGCAGGACGCCCACCTGTATTTCCGTCGAGCCTGGACCGACAGCGCTCTCTACGGCGGCCCAGCCGCGCAGCG
>JAYSQK010000583.1:0-5473 GCA_043721555.1 Frankiales bacterium | reverse complement strand
GAGTCGGCCAGGTTCGACCCGGTGTCGGTGGCCCGGACCGCCCGCCGGCACCGGCTGCCGAGCGAGGCCAGCAAACGCTTCGAGCGGGGGGTCGACGCGGCTCTCGCACCGTCCGCGGCCGAGGCGGCGGTCCGCCTGCTGGTGACGCTCGGCGGCGCGACCGCCGGAGCCGGCACCGACGTCGACGCCCGCCGTCCGGCCGTCGAGGTGCCCCTGCCGATCGACCGGCCGGGCCGGGTCGCCGGTCGGCCCTACCCCCCCGAGGTCGTCCGTCGCCGGCTCGAGGACGTCGGCTGCACGGTCACCGGTGACGACCCGCTGCTGGTCACCCCACCGCCGTGGCGGCCCGATCTGACTGGCTGGGCGGACCTCGTCGAGGAGGTCGTCCGGCTCGAGGGCTACGACACCGTCCCGGTCGCCCTACCGAGCGCCCCGGCCGGCCGCGGCCTCACCGAAGGTCAGCGGCTGCGTCGTACGGCGTCCCGCGCGCTGGCCTCGGCCGGTCTCGTCGAGGTCGTCACCCCGCCGTTCGTCGCCGAGCAAGTCATCAGCGCCTTGGGTCTGGACGGTCACGCAGCACCGCGGCTGCTCAACCCGCTGTCGGAGCACGAGGCCCTACTGCGGCCGTCGTTGCTGCCGGGCCTGCTCTCGGCGCTGCTGCGCAACACCGGCCGGGGTCTGGCCGACGTGGCGCTGTACGAGACCGGCGCGGTGTTCCGCGGCTCGGGCACCCCGGTGGCCGAGCTGCCCAAGACCTCGCAGCGCCCGACCGAGCAGGAGATCGCCGGGCTCGACGCGGCGTTACCCGCGCAGCCCCGTCTCGCCGGCGTGGTCTTCGCCGGCAGCCGAGCCGGGCGGCCGGCCGAGGTCGGCGACGCCACCGAGGCGCTGCTCGCGGTCGGCCGTGCGCTCGGGCTGACCCTCACCGTCGGCCGGGCGGCCGGCGATGGGCGCTACCACCCCGGCCGGTGCGCCGAGCTCAAGCTCGACGGCACGGCTGTCGGCACGACCGGTGAGTTGCATCCCCGGGTCGTCCAGGCCCTCGCCCTGCCCGCTCGCACCTGCGCCGGCGAGGTCGATCTCGATGCGCTCGTCGCGGCGGCCCTGGCGCGCGGCCCGGTCCGCGCACCGGTCGTCTCGGCCTACCCGCCCGCGACGGTCGACATTGCCCTGGTCGTCGACGATGTCGTGCTCGCGGGGGAGGTCGAGCAGGCCGTTCGGGAGGGCGCCGGGCCACTGCTGGAGTCGCTGCGGCTGTTCGACGTCTACACCGGTCCGCAGGTCGGACCCGGTCGGCGGTCGCTGGCCTTCGGGCTGCGGCTGCGGGCCACCGACCGGACCCTCACCGACGCCGAGGTGCTCGCCGCCCGGGACGCCGCGATCGCCCTGGCCGGCCGGCGTACCGGCGCGGTGCTGCGCTCTCAATCAGCGTCGCCTGCGGTTCGATCTGCGCCGGCCGACGCGGCGAGCCCTCGGTGACCGGTTCTGCATAGTCATGCAGCTTGCTGTATGATTCTCGGATGGGGATGACCGCGGCGGTGGCCGGCGCGAGCGGGTACGCCGGGGGAGAGCTGCTCCGGCTGCTGCTCGGCCATCCCGAGTTCACCCTCGGCCCGATCTGCGCCGGGGCCAGCGCGGGCACCGCCGTCACCGACCTGCACCCGCACCTGCCGCAGCTCACCGACCGGGTCTTCGAGCCGACCTCCGCCGCGGCGCTCGCCGAGGCCGACGTGGTGTTCCTGGCCCTGCCGCACGGCGAGTCCGGGCCGCTCGCGGCCCAGCTGCCGGGCGACTTGCCGGTCATCGACCTGGGGGCCGACCACCGCCTCGTCGACCCCGCCGACTGGGCCCGCTGGTACGCCGGGCCGCACGCCGGCGCCTGGACCTACGGGCTGCCCGAGCTCGCCGGCCAACGCGCAACGATCATCCGCAGCCGCCAGGTGGCCGCGACCGGCTGTTACGCCGCGGCGATCACCCTCGCGCTCGCCCCGCTCGTGGCCGCGGGCGCGGTCGACCCCGACGACGTGGTCGTGGTGGCGAGCAGCGGCACCAGCGGGGCCGGCCGGACGGCGAAGGCGCACCTGCTCGGCACGGAGGTGATGGGCGACCTGTCGCCGTACAAGGTCGGCGCCCATCAGCATGTCCCGGAGATCAAACAGGCCAGCGGTGCAACCTCGCTGTCGTTCACGCCGGTGCTCGCGCCGATGCCGCGGGGGATCCTCGCGACCGTGACGGCGAGGGCCCGCACCGCCGATCCGCGGGCCGTGCTCGAGGCCGCCTACGCCGACGAGCCGTTTGTGCAGGTCCTGCCCGAAGGCCGCTGGCCACACACCGCAGCCACCTACGGGTCCAACTCGTGCCAGCTGCAGGCCACCGTCGACGCCGACTCCGGGCGGGTCATCGTGGTCAGCGCGCTGGACAACCTGGGCAAGGGCGCCGCCGGCCAGGCCGTCCAGTGCGCCAATCTCATGCTCGGCCTGGCCGAGGGCGCCGGGCTGTCGGCGAGCGGGGTCGCGCCATGAGCGTGACCGGACCCAAGGGTTTCCGGGCGGCTGCCGCGACCGCCGGGCTCAAAGCCAGTGGGGCGCCCGATGTCGCGATCGTCGTCAACGACGGACCTTCGGCGGCGGCCGCGGCGGTGTTCACCAGCAACCGGTTCAAGGCCAACCCGGTGCTGTGGAGCGAGCAGGCCGTCCGCGACGGGCGGGTCAGCGCCGTCGTGCTCAACTCCGGTGGGGCCAACTGCGGCACCGGTCAGGCCGGCTTCCAGATCACCCACGCGACCGCCGAAGCCGTCGCCACGCAGCTGTCGTTGGCTGCCTATGACGTCGTCGTGTGCTCGACCGGGCTGATCGGCCCCCTGTTCAGTCGCGACCGGCTGCTGGCCGGGATCGACGCCGCCGTCCCCGCGCTCTCCGCGACCGGCGGACCAGCTGCCGCCGAGGCGATCATGACCACCGACAGCATCAGCAAGCAGGCCCTGGTGGGCGTCGACGGCTGGTCGGTCGGGGGCATGGCGAAGGGCGCCGGGATGCTCGCGCCGGCCCTCGCGACGATGCTCGTGGTCCTCACCACCGACGCCGACGTCGACGCCGCCGGGTGCGACCGGGCGTTGCGGGCAGCTACCAGGACGACCTTCGACCGGCTCGACTCCGACGGTTGCCAGTCGACCAACGACACGGTGCTGCTGATGGCCTCCGGCGCGGCCGGCGTGCAGCCCGATCCGGCTGCCTTCGACGAGGCCGTCCGGCAGGTGTGCGCCGACCTGGCCCGCCAGTTGCTCGCCGACGCGGAGGGCTCGGCCCACGACATCGCCATCGAGGTGGCGGGTGCCGGCAGCGAGGACGACGCCGTCGAGGTCGCCAGGTCGGTGGCCCGGAGCAACCTGTTCAAGTGCGCCGTGTTCGGCGAGGACCCCAACTGGGGGCGGGTGCTCGCCTCGATCGGCACCACCTCCGCGCCGTTCGACATCTACGCCGTCGACGTCCGCTTCAACGGCGTGCAGGTCTGCCTGGCCGGACAGGCCCATGACGATCCGGCCAACGTCCGCTTCGACGGCCGGGCCGTGCACGTGCTGATCGACCTGCATGCCGGCGACGCCACCGCCACCGTCGTCACCAACGACCTGACGACGGCCTACGTCCACGAGAACTCGGCCTACAGCACATGACCGCCGCGCGCGGGCACGCCGCCCTGTCCAAGGCCGCCGCGCTCGTCGAGGCGCTGCCCTGGCTCAAGACCTTCTCCGGCCGGACCGTCGTGGTGAAGTACGGCGGCAACGCCATGACCAGCCCCGAGCTGCAGCGGGCCTTCGCCGAGGACGTCGTCTTCCTGCGCTACGCCGGGGTGCGCGTCGTCGTTGTGCATGGCGGCGGCCCACAGATCACCGCGCACCTGGATCGGCTCGGTGTCGACAGCGAGTTCCGCGGCGGGTTCCGGGTGACCACCGCTGAGACCATGCAGGTCGTCCGGATGGTGCTCGTCGGTGGCGTCAACAGCGAGGTCGTCGGCGCGATCAACGCGCACGGCCCCTTCGCGGTCGGCCTGTCGGGGGAGGACGCGCACCTGTTCACCGCCGAGCGGCGGGACGTGCTCGTCGACGGCGAGCCGGTCGACATCGGCTTCGTCGGCGACGTTGTCGACGTACAGCCGGCGATCCTCGACGCCCTGCTCGACGAGGGCAAGGTGCCGGTCGTCGCGACCGTCGGGCGCGGGGCGGACGGCGAGATCTACAACGTCAACGCCGACACGGCCGCCGCCGCCCTGGCCGTCGCGCTCAGCGCGGACAAGCTCGTGGTCCTGACCGATGTCGAGGGCCTGTACGCCGACTGGCCGGCCAGCGACGAGGTCATCAGCAGCCTCACCGCCGGCGAGCTCACCGCCCTGCTGCCAGAGCTGACCAGCGGCATGGTGCCCAAGATGGAGGCCTGCCTGCGGGCGGTCGAGGGCGGCGTCGCCCGGGCCCATGTGCTCGACGGCCGGGTCGCGCATTCGCTGCTGCTGGAGCTGTTCACCGACGAAGGCATCGGCACGATGGTGTTGCCGGGATGACGACGCAGGAATGGCAGGCCCGCTGGGACGCCGCCCTGATGGACAACTACGGGACCCCGCCCGTCGTGCTCGCCCGCGGGGAGGGCGCCACCGTCTGGGACGTCGACGGCAAGGACTACCTCGATCTCGTGGGCGGTATCGCGGTCAACGTCCTCGGCCACGCGCATCCCGCCGTCGTCGAGGCGGTGACCCGGCAGATCGCCACCCTCGGCCACACCAGCAACCTGTCCGCGCACCGCCCGGGGATCGAGCTCGCCGAGCGGCTGCAGGCGCTCGTCGGCGGGCCCGGCAGCCGGGTGTTGTTCACCAACTCCGGCGCCGAGGCCAACGAGGCCGCACTCAAGCTGGCCCGCCGGCTGCGCCCCGGTGGCGGTTGGGTGGCCTGCGAGGGCGCCTTCCACGGCCGCACGATGGGTGCGCTGGCGATCACCGGGCAGCCCGCCAAACGGGCCCCGTTCGAACCCTTGCCCGGCCCGGTCACCTTCGTCCCGTACGGCGATGCCGAGGCGCTGCGGCGGGTGGTCGACACCGGCACGGCCTCGGTGATCCTCGAACCGGTGCTCGGCGAGGCAGGTGTCGTCGAACCGCCGACGGGCTATCTCGAGGCGGCCCGGGAGATCACGACGGCCGCCGGCGCGCTGCTGCACCTCGACGAGATCCAGGGCGGCATCGGCCGGGTCGGCCACTGGCTCACCAGCCGGGTGCTCGCCCCCGGGGTCGAGGCCGACGTGCTGACCCTCGCGAAGGGCCTCGGCGGTGGCCTGCCGCTCGGCGCCGTGGTGGCCAACGGGGCGGCAGCGCAGGCGCTCCGCAAGGGCGACCACGGCACGACCTTCGGCGGCAACCCGGTGTCCTGCGCGGCCGCGCTCGCTGTCCTTGACACGATCGAACGCGACGGCCTGCTCGTGGCCGCGACCCAGCT
>JAYSQK010000582.1:0-3659 GCA_043721555.1 Frankiales bacterium | reverse complement strand
AGTCGGCGCCCGGCCTTGCTCGCCATCGTTGCGGCGCAACCGACGCCCACCAGCACCAGTGGCAGCGGCAGGACGGCATCGAGCAAGGTCTGCAGGGGCACGGAGTTGTGGCCAGCCGCACCCCCCATCGCCGTTCGCAGGACCGACAGCCACGAACCGCCAACGAGGGAGATCGCGAGCGAAAGCCGGAACAGGGCCGTCAACTCGATGCGGGCCGGAGGCACCTGGCCGTCGTTGACCGACTGCTTGCGGCGATGGACATCGCTTGATCGCGCACCCGGGTCGTCGGGGTCGTCATCTACGGCGAACATGTTGGTCCCCTCCACCCGGGCCCCGATGGGCGCGGCACCTGTGTACGACCTTGGTCCTACGACCTTCGACGCACCTGTGATCCGACGGATGGGCAGGTAGGGGGGTCTCGGAGCCACCTCTTTCCCGCCGGGTTTTGGGTGTTGCGCGCAGCGGCGGATCTGCGGCTGCCGGCGCCCGGTGCTGGCGCGGCCTTGAGCCGGCGGACACGGTGTAGCGAAACCAGCGCCCTGACTTAGCCGAACGCTCCGAGCGGTACGGCGCCGGCCATGACCAGCAGATCGCCCATCGCGAAGGGCGTCGACGCCGGGCTCCACGGCGTGGGTGCGTTGAAGTACGAGGTCCGGTCGCGGGCCAGCAGGCCCAGGATGACCTCGGCGACGATTCGCCCGCCGACCGGTCCGAGGCGGCAGCCACCGCCCAACTCGGCCTCCTTGAGCACGTAGAACCACAGCGGTGCCTTGCTGCCCCACCGGGCGTCCGTCAGCCCGAGCCGCTCGTTCGGGATCGGTGCGACCCCCATCGCGGTCGCGACGTCCTGCCCGGCCGGGAGCCCGAGCCGCTTGCCGCGGAGCAGGTTTCGCTCGGCGAGCGCGAGAATGGCGCCGTCGATGTGGGCCACGACACTCGACGGCAGGTTGGCCAACGGCAGCGACAATTTCGTGTCGATCATCCGGGTCATGTTGCGGTCGTCGGGTTGCTCGATGTTCGGCAGCTCGAAGAAGTAGTTCCAGTCCGCCCAGGCCTCGGCGGGCAGCGGCCGGGAGCCACGCAGGTCGCTCCCCTGCGGCCCGAACAGCGGCATCGTGTTGCCTTCGTGCATCTCGTACTCCGCGCGGATCATGCTGTGACCGAAGCGATAGGCGGCCACGGAGTACTCGAGCGGCATCATCGGGCGCAACCGGTTGCCCGGTCGGTAGAAGCGGTTGTCCACCGCGATGGTCCCGCGCGGGCCGGGTAGCAGCATCTGGCTGACCAGGTCCTCGCCGACGATGTGCGGCAGATAGTCGTGCACGATCACCCACTGGTAGTGCCAGCGAGTCAACTGCCGGGCTTCGGTGAAGCTCATTCCTGCCGCGAGGAATTGATTGTGCAGCTGGAGGAACGCGACCTGGAGCTGAGCGATGATCAGGTTTTCGTCGTTGCGCGGGTCGCCGACGAAGGCGGTGCCGTCCGCGGCCCGCGGCAGGTCAAGCGGTCCACCCTGCACCCGGCTGAGGAGCAGCATCCCTGGCCGGGCCGGGTCATACAACTGCGGGTCGGCGATCGGCCCACGCCCGTAGACCGACCCCAGGTCGAAGGAGGGGGTGTCGAAGTTCCGCAATGCGTGCGGATCCACCTGCTGCTGCGGCAGCGGCGTCGGGTCGCGCGTCATGTCGTGGTCCACAAACTGACCGAAGTAGGTGTATCCGGCCGGGATGTAGGGGTTGTCGAAGCCATCGGCGCTGAGCGAGACGTCCTCGAGCGGGGGTCGGGGGTCGACCATCTGCTTGGACAGCTCGACGAGCAGGTCGTCGTCGGGCAGGAAGGGCGCAAGATCGGGGAACATCAGGCCGAATCGCCCCTGCGCCCCGCGTGCGCCCGTCACCGCGATGTCGGCGCCTCGCGCATCACCGACACCATGCCCGCGACCTCCCCCCAGCAGCAGCTTGGGTCGGGTTGGGGCCACAGACTGGGCAGACGGACGGGCTGCGGCGGAGGCTATCTGGCCGAGCATCGGTACTGCGGCCATGCCGACCGCGCCGGTCAGCAGACCGCGACGTGACATCTGACCCGACGTCAGGCCCGCCGTGACGGGCGACTGATCGGAGGTCAAGCCCTTCGATGCTTGCCGCCGCCTGAGTCCCATGACGTCCCCTGTCTGCCGACCGCTCGGTCTAGGCAGCCAATGAACACAACCGACCTTTGAGGAAGCTGCGGTAGACCATGGTCGTAGGACCAGGCAGTGGGCAAGACCCGCGCCGTGTCAAGACGCATCACCCAGGTCAGAGATCGTTACCGGCGTCGCTGAGCGCGCCGTCCGGCCCCAGGTAGAGGAAGCCGTAGGCCTCGTCGCGGTAGGGGACGCCGGCCTCGGTCAGCGCGGCGTCCCAGTCGCCGGTACAGCCGGGAACGGCGGCCTGCATCCCATGATCGGCGGTGAGCAGCACGACGGTGTCGCCCGTCAGCCCACGCGCCTCGATCAGGTCGAGCCAGACCCCGAGCCGCTCGTCGGCGTCCCGCAGCCCGGCCCGCGCGATCGGCGAACCGGGACCGCCGGCGTGATGAGCACTGTCGGTCAGTGTCGTGTTCCACCAGGTCAGCCGCGGCGGCTCGCCCACCCCCCACAGGTCGAGCATCTGCTCCAGGCCGCTCGCGTCGATCTGCGACCCCCACCGGTAGTCCCCGTCAGCCGCCACGAACTCCTGCGTCGCCCGCGGGTCGTCCTCGGCGGGCGGCAAGGTCGACACCAACGATCCGGTGCCCGCGCCGGCCATCGCCCGGATCATGGCGAAGGTCGACCAGGTCGCCCCGCGGTCGACCGGGTCGTTGACGCAAGCGCTCACCAGCGGCGCCGGCAGCCGTTCGAACACGGTGCGCACGCCCGGCCGCAGCCAGTCCATCGAACGGTGCCAGGTGGCGGCGGAGTTGGGGACGACCTGCTCGCCGAGTTCCCGGTCGTAGAACGCGTTGTTGACGATCCCGTGCCGGCCGGGCCCGACCCCGGTCAGCGCGCAGGTGTGATTGACCAGCGTGACGCTCGGGAACTCCGCAACAGCCCCGCCCCGCAGGGCGCAGCCCCGAGCCAGCAGGCGGGCGACATGTGGCAGCGCCCCGCTCGCGGCCAGCTCCAGCAGGTCACCGCAGTGGGCGCCGTCCCAGAGCAGCCCGACAACGTGGCGAGCCTTGGGAACGGCGAGATCGACGGGCACGCCGTCCATCCCGTCGTACGCCGCACCGGAAAGAAGCGCAAGGGTGGCGCCGACGTCGACGGTCCGGACGGCGCGGTCGAGGACGCCGCGAGCCACGACACCTGCGCCCGACAGCACGAAGGGTGCCCGCGACTGCACGCTGCCGAGCGAGCCGTGCTCGCCGAGATGGCCACCGCGCTCGGGCCAGTGGTGGGCGCCGGTGTGCACGACGGCGAGGTCGGGGGCGCGCCGCTCGGCGAACAGCGAGTGCAGCCGGGCGGCTGCGAACGGATACGAGGCGTCGCTGAGTGGGTCCTGATTGGCCACGGGATCCCGTCCGGCCAAGACGACGGTGGCGCCGTCTGCTGCCAGCGTGCTGTGGCCCAGGCTGTCGGCGACGTGGACCAGCGCACCACGTCGCCAGCAGACGAGATCGACGATGTGCGCGAGATCGGGCCG
>JAYSQK010000581.1:0-4950 GCA_043721555.1 Frankiales bacterium | reverse complement strand
CACCAAGGGAACGCAGACGGTCTTCGCTGGACAGGGGAGATGGGTTGTCGTTGTTGGGCTCGGATGGGTCGAGTGGAGGGGTGCCCTCGGGTTCGTCGTCGAGGGGGATCCGCAGCCGGATCTCGACGTTCCAGCCGGTGACGCGGACTTGTTCGACGACCAGGCGCAGCAGGGTCTGTTTCTGGTCGAAGTCGAGGTGGTCCATGACGGACAGGACGCGTTGGGCGAATCCGGCCACGCGCCGCTGGACTTGGTTGTCGCGGGTGAGTGCCCGACGCTGGTCGGCGAGGTTGCCTCGGCGCTCTGCGAGGCTGCGGCGTCGATGCTCGACGTCGGCGGCGCGGCGCTGCAGTTCGGGCAGTGGAACAAGCCCGACTTGGTAGAGGTCGGCGAGCCGACGCCGTTCATCGTCAGCGGCGGTGAGCTTGCGGTCGAGGCGGGCGAGTTCGGCTCCGAGGAGCTCGTCGTCTGGTGTGGGCGTGCGGGCGGCCATTTCCTGCTCCCCGATAAGCAGGGTGTCGGGCCGCTGCAGCGCCGCCCGGACCTGGTCGAAGACGTACGCGTCCAGGGCGTCGGAACGGATGTTGCGTTCCGGGCAGCGCCGGTCCTGACCGCCGGCCCTGATGGGGTCGTGGTTACGGCAGTAGTAGTAGCGATGCCAGGTTCCGTTGCGGCCACGCATCTTGTGGCAGTTGGTGCCTACGTCACAGGCTCCGCAGCGGACGAGCCCCTTCAGGAGCCACTGGCCGGGTTCGGCTCGCCGCGGGCTCCACTTGCTGTTGTCGCGGCTAACTCGGGCGGCCGCGGCGAACAGCTCGTCCGTGATGATGGCCGGGACGGTGATGGCGATCCATTCCTCCTGCGGTCGGGGAGTCTGCTTGTTCTTGTGGCCGGGTCGGGGGTCGGAAACCGACTCGGTGCGGTTGAAGTAGACCCGGCCGATGTAGGCCTCGTTGCGCAGCAGCCGCCCGATGGTGGACGTGCCCCAGATCCGGCCGCGGCCTGTGGGGGTTGGCACCTGGTCGGTGGCGAGGCGTCGCGCGATCGCTCGGGTGGAGTGGCCACCGGCGACGGTGTCCTCGAAGATGCGTCGAACCACTTCTGCCTCGGGATCAAAGATCTCCAGGCGCGCCGGGCCCGCCGCGTCACGAGGTAGTCGCCGGTAGCCGTAGGGGGTGCGCCAAGCTAGGACCTCCCCAGCGCGGGAGCGGAACAGCTTGCCGCGGCGGTAGCGTTCGGCGATCTTGGCCCGCTCGTACTCGGCGATCACGCCTTGGACCTGGGTGAGCAGCTTGGACTGCGGGTCGTCCTGCTCCCACGCAGGGGCGTCGGCGAAGGTGACCGAGACGCGGTAGCGGGCCAACTCATCGAGCACGATCACCTGGTAGGCGTAGACCCTTGCCAACCGGTCCGGCGACAGGCACCAGACCCGCTCGATGAGCCCGGCCTCGGCGGCGTCGCGCAGCTGGTCCAGGCCAGGTCGATCCAGCCGTGCTCCGGAGTGGCCGTCGTCGCAGAACTCGGCGACGCACTCATCACCCTCCTGGGCTATCCGGGCGCGCAGCACCGCGAGCTGGGAGCCGATGGTGCCGCGCTGCTGCTGGCTGTCGGTGGACACTCGGGCATAGATCGCGGCTCTCATCGGACCCCTCCTTGAACTAGGGCCACGTCCGCGCCGATGTCCGCCTCCAGCAGCAGTGCGAAACCGGCCGCAAGTGCCTCCAGCCGCGGGTCGTCATGGGGGCTCCATCGAGGCCGGACGGCGCCCAGGACCGGACCGGTGAAGACCGGTTCGGCCACTGGCCACGCGATCAGCCCGGCTAGTCCACGGCGGGCGAACCGCGCCGCGGGTAGGCAGAGAGGCAGGTCGCCCTCGCTGAGCATGTATGCGCGAAGCGTCTCGTAGTCAGCCTGCGCGGCTTCGCCCACTGGCCAGAACAGTCGCCCGCCCGCGCAGATGCTCACCGTTACCGCCGGGCCCGTTCCACGGTGCGCCGGTGCAGGACAACCCCGAAGCGGGCGCCCACCTCCTGGGCCAGGTCGGCACCCGAGAGGGTGGGGGGCGCCGCTGCCAGGAACGCCACGATCGCGGGGGTGACCTTGACCGGGCCCCGCCGCCCGGGTCGCTCGTCGAGCAGCCCGGCCATTCCGCCATGTTCGAACGCCGCAGCAGCCAGGTAGAACGCGGCCCGGGAGTACCCATGGGTCGCCGCCGAGGCCGTGGCGCTCATCCCCTCCACCTGATGGGCACGCAACATCTCGTACTTCACCTGGACCTTGTCCGCGGCCATGAAGAAGGAACCGGCCGAGGAGAACAGTGGCGCGCTGACCAACTGCAGTCTTTGGTGCACCAGACCGGACTCCTCGAGCGCCGTGCGTCGCTCTTCCTCGCTCATTGGCCTCAGCTCCCATCCCGAACGGTACGAGACCAATCACACGATGTCTAGCATTGAACGCCGCGCGTGTCGCGAACCAGTGAAGGACGAACTCCCGACTCCATGCAGCCAGTTGACAAACAACCGCTATCCGCGATTGCTGCGACATGCACGACTTGACGCTGCGGCGGTAATCACTAGACATTATCGACTCCTTGGACCGCAGGCCGACGCAGGCGACGGCGGTGCTGGGGGTTGGCGTAGAGCCCAGGGACCGGCCGGTCAAACGCCAAGACTGCAGTCAGTTGCAGCTTTGCGTTCCGCCCATGACCACGGTGGTGGCGTGGTGCAGGAGCCGGTCCAACAGGCTGACGGCGGTGGTGTGCTCGGGCAGGAATCGGCCCCAGTCCTCAAAGGACCAGTGCGAGGCGATGGCCAGGGACCGGCGTTCGTAGGCGGCTGCGACGAGGCGGAACAGCAGCTGGGTGCCGGTGTCGTCCAGCGGAGCGAAGCCCACTTCATCGATTATGAGCAGGTCGTTGCGCAGCAACGTGTCGATGGTCTTGCCGACGGAGTTGTCCGCCAGTCCCCGGTACAGGGTCTCGACCAGGTCGGGGGCGGTGAAGTATCGGACCCGGTGCCCGGCGTGCACGGCGGCGTAGCCAAGGGCTATCAGGCTGTGGGACTTGCCCGTGCCGGCCGGTCCGATGAGAGCGAGATTCTCTTTCGCGCTGATCCATTCCAGGGACGTCAGGTAGTCCCAGGTGGGCGCCGGGATGCTCGAGGCGGCCAGGTCGAACTCCTCGATGGTCTTGATGACCGGGAACGCGGCAGCCTTGAGCCGGGCCCGGGTGTTGGAGGCGTCCCTGGAGGCGATCTCGGCTTCGATCAGGGTCCGCAGGACCTCTTCGGGGGCCCAGCGTTGGGTCTTGGCCGTCAGCAGCAGCTCGGGTGCGAGCTGGCGCATAGCGGCGAGCTTGAGCCGGCGTAGCCCCGCGGTCAGATCGGCCGACAGCGCCGGCGCTGGGGCGCTCACGAGGACACCGCCGCGTTTGCTGTTGGGGCGTACTCGGCCAGGGAACGACCCGCCGTGATGGGCAGGTCGATGACCAGCGCCGTGCCGGCCGGGCGGGGCTGTGGGGTGCCGGTCCCGGCGGCCAGGATCGAGCGGACGTCGGCGCTGCGCCAACGCCCGAACGCGGTCGCCCGCTCCAACGCGGCCAGGAACACCAGTTGGCCGTGGGCTGCGGCCAACGTGTTGAGCTCACCCAGTTCCGGGCCCAGGCGGGTGTGCCCGGACGCGGCGGCACCCGCCAGAAACGCCTCCGCGGATGCGCCAAGACCACAGAACGCTTTCTCCGCAACGGTTCTGGGCCGGATCGCCCGCCGCGGCTTCGGTCGGGCACCCCCGTAGTGCTCGTCAACCACCGACGAGTCACCGGGGGCGACCACGCCATGGTCGGCCATCACCTCACCGGTGCGGGTGTCCACGATCAGCACCCGACCCGAGCCGGCGACGACCGCCACGCTGGCCCCGATCAACTTCATGGGTACCGAGTAGCGGGCCGACCCGATCCGCACGCAGGACAGCTTGTCGACCTTGCGCAGCACCGGCGCCGGCCCGATCCGCAGCTGCAGCGACGGCAAACCTTTCAGCAGCGGCCGTTCCTGGGCCAGCCGCTGCTCGGGGACCGCGGCGATCTCAGAGTGCACGGCCGCGTTGACCTCCTCGCACCACGCCCTGGCTGCCTCGTTGCTCCGGTCCAGGTCAAGCTCGTCGCCCAGCAGCAACGGGGTGAGCAGGTCGGACTTGGCGTACCCGACCAGGTTCTCCACGATCCCCTTGGACTCGGGGTCGGCGGCCTCACAAAAGTCCGGCCGGAACCGGTAGTGCAACGCGAACCGCACGTATTCACCTGTCGGGACAACACGATTCGCGACCACGCCACCCTTCAGGCAGCCCATCCGGTCGGCCAACACGACCTGGGGCACTCCGCCGATCTCGGCGAAACACTCACCCAGCATCGCCAACGTCGTAGTGGACTTCTCATCGGCGGCGAACCGCACGAACCGCCACCTCGACCACGCCAGCACCGCACAGAACACGTGCACTCCGCCCTGGGAGCCCCAGTCGATGACCAGGTGCTCACCCGGGGACCAGATAGCCGGCCGGCGGCCCCGGTGGTGCTCGGCCCGCCAATCCTTCTTGGCTTGTGCGACCAGCCGGCGGAAGTTCCGAGCCGACCCCTCATACCCGGCGGTGCGTGCCGCGGGCAGCAGCCGCTTGGCCGTGATCCGGCCACTGGACTTCTTCACCCGCGCCGCGACCAGGTCGGCGACGACCTCGAAGTTGCGGACCCGCTCTTTGGGCGCCGGGCGAACGCCACCGGCCTCGGCTCGTTGGATAACTCGTTTGACAGTCTTGGGCGTCGTCCCGCAAATTGCGGCGGCACCACGGTAGGTACCTGCTTCTTGGTAGGCGGCAATGATGGTCATTTGGTCCCTCGCAGACTTCAATGGAGCTCCCCTGGGCGGTGTGGTGACTGGCTGATACCGCCACCGTCACCGTCCAGGG
>JAYSQK010000580.1:0-8874 GCA_043721555.1 Frankiales bacterium | reverse complement strand
GACGCGCAACCCTGGCCCGCATTGCCGCTGCTGAAGGCGTTCTGCGAAGCGGGAACTGGGTATGCGGCGGCGACCGCGAGCAGGCCCGACAACGCGACGGCGACGGCGTACAACGCGAGCATGACCCCGAGGGCGGCCGGCGCGTAGCGCCATCCGTCGGTGAGCGTGGCCAGGATCGCGGTGAGCAGCAACAGGACCGGGACGAAGATCACGGAAGTGGCGATGTCACCGCCCAGCAGGTCGCGGCGCGCGTCGCGGTGATCGGTCGCGCTGCTCAGCAGCAGCCAGGTCGCGGTGCCATCCAGCCCGAACCGGTTGACACCGGCCAGGCCGCAGAGCAGCCCCACGCCGCAGACTGCGAAGACCAGTCCCGCCGGTGGCGACCCGCGGGCCAGCAGGACCGGTCCGAAGGCGACGGTGAGGACCGGGAGCAACGTGCTGAACAGCGCTGCGACGAGCCGGCGTGGCTCACGCACCAGGTAGCGCAGGTCTTTCGCGGCGATGGCCCCGGCCCGGCCGCCGGGTAGCGGCACCCAGCGTGGCGCGAGGGCGGTGCTGCGCCGGCGGTGCGAGCTGGTCCGGTCCGGTCGTTCCAGGGATCGCCGGACGCTGCGCTCCCACAGCACGACCACGACCGCGATGATCGCGACGACGGTCAGCAGCGAGGCCACGGCTGCTGCGGCCGGCCGCCTCGGTGCGGCGGCGAGCACACCCGGCGGGGTCCAGCGCAGCGCGCCGGCCAACCCGCGGAGCGAGTCCGCACCCGGTCCGGCGCCCCGTTGGCTCAGTTGCAGCAACGGGTTGACCAGTTGGAGCGAGAGGCCGACGAGGGCGGCGAGCACGACGCCCAGGTCGCGACCTCGGCGCGAGCGGAGCAGCCCGGACAGCGCCGCGGAGACCATCCGGCTGGTGCTCACGCACAACGCCAGGAGCAGCGGGGCGGCGAGCACGGCAACGACCTGCGCGCGCAGTCCACCCCCGGACGCTGGCACGAGCCCCAGGGCCGCGATGATCGTCGCAACGGGCGCAATCCCGACGAGCGCGCCGACCCCCATGACCGTGACGAGTTGCCGCCGGGTCAGCGGGAGCAGGGCCAACCGGGCCGGATCGAGCAGGTCGTCGCTGCCGAAGGTGAGGATCGGCAGCACCACCCAGCCGACCAACAGCGCGTTGAACAGCAGCACCGCAAGATCTTCCGACAGCCGGCCGTGGCCGCGGGCGGCGAGCAGGCCGGCGAAGGCCCCCGCCGCCAGGCCGGTGGCGACGACCGCCCCCAGCACGAGCCCGACCCGCCGCGCCGTGGCCCCCGGGCCGGCGCGCAGCGACCCGCGCAGCAGCGCCAACTGCAGCCGCGCCGCTGTGCCGACGAGCGGGGGGGCGGAGGCCCCCGGCCGGCCGTCCGTCCGGTGCATCCTCAGCCGGCCCCGAGCCAACCGAGCGCTCCCGCTCCGGGCCGGTCGCCCCCGACCAGCTCCACGAAGACGTCCTCCAGCGGCCGGCCCGCGCGCAACGCGTCGATCGGTCCGGCTGCCAGCACCTGGCCCCGGGCCATGATCGCCACCTCGTCGCACAGCCGCTCCACGAGCTCCATGACGTGGCTGGACAGGACGACGGTGCCGCCACGGCTGGTGAAGGCGCGCAGGACGTCGCGGATGGTCCGCGCCGAGACCGGGTCAACGGCCTCGAAGGGTTCATCGAGAAACAGCACCGGCGGGTTGTGCAGCAGCGCCGCGGCCAGCGCCACCTTCTTGCGCATCCCGGTGCTGAAGTCGACGACGAGCTGGTCGCCGGCGCTGGCCAGGCCGAGCACCGCCAGCAGCTCACCGGTGCGCTCGTCGATCTCGCCTGGATCCATGCCGCGCAGGCGCCCGGTGAAGGTCAGCAACTCGCGGCCGGAGAGCCGCTCGAACAGCCGGAGCCCCTCGGGCAGCACGCCCATCCGCTGGCGGGCGAGCAGCGGCTGGGTCCAGACATCGACCCCGTCCACCCGGGCTCCGCCTGCGTCCGGGCGCAGCAGGCCGGTGGCCATCGCCAGCGTGGTGGTCTTGCCGGCGCCGTTGGGCCCGAGCAGCCCGAAGAAACTCCCGCGGCGCACATCGAGGTCGGCGCCTGCCACCGCCACCACCGGGCCGAACCGCTTGACCAACCCGCGCAATTGCACGGCCATCGACTGCTCGTAGCCCGCGGGCCCGATCCCGGTCTCGTCCAAGCGACCCTCAGCGCGTGCGGGGGTCGCCGTGGCAGCGCTTGAACTTCTTGCCCGAACCGCAGTGGCAGAGCGCATTGCGGGACTGCTCGCCACCGCCACTGACCTGCCCGGTGAGCGGGTCGACCGAGCCGGTCGAGGTCTGGACCCCGCCGGTGTCGATGTTCGGCGCGGAGTACTGCAGCGACGCCGGCCGCTCGGGGCGGCCGAAACTGTCGGGCAACGCGGCCCGGGCCGGGGCCGGTGCTTGGTCGACGGCCTCGGCGGGAGGGCCACCGGCGTCTGGACCCTCGACCGAGCTCGGCAGCTCGGGGTGTTCGACGGCCAGTGACTGCTCCTCGGCGAACGCGACCGGCGCGTCCGACGCGACCGGGGACCCGGCCACGCCACCCGGGGGAGCAATCGGGGTCGGCAGCGAGCCATCCAGATCGGTCGCGACCTGGCCGAGCGACAGGTGCTCGACCACGAGCTCGCCGCCCTGCTCGCCGGGACCGGTCGCGATGAGGTCCTGCGCCGGGGGGTGCTCGGCCGGCTCCACGTCGACCTCGACGTTGAACAGGAAGCCGACCGACTCCTCCTTGATCGCCTCCATCATCGCCCCGAACATGTCGAAGCCCTCGCGCTGGTATTCCACGAGTGGGTCGCGCTGACCCATCGCGCGCAGCCCGATGCCCTCCTGCAGGTAGTCCATCTCATACAGGTGCTCGCGCCACTTGCGGTCCATCACCGACAGCAGCACCCGCCGCTCGAGCTCGCGCATGACCGGCTCGTCGGTGGGGCTGACGCCGAGGGCGGCCTCGCGCGCGTCGTACGCACGCTGGGCGTCGGCTTTGAGCTCCTCGACGAGGTATTCCGTCGACAGGATCGAGCGGTCATCCTCGACCTGCTCCAGCGGGATCCCCACCGGGTAGAGCGTGCCGAGCGCGGTCCAGAGCTGCTCGAGGTCCCACTCCTCGGGGTAGCCCTCGGCCGTCGCGGCGACGACGTAGAGCTCCAGCACGTCGTCGACCATGTTGCGGATCTGCTCATGCAGGTCGGCGCCCTCGAGCACCTTGCGCCGCTCGTCGTAGATCACCGTGCGCTGGCGGTTGAGCACCTCGTCGTACTTGAGGACGTTCTTGCGGATCTCGAAGTTCTGGCCCTCGACCTGCGTCTGGGCCGAGCGGATCGCCCGGGAGACCATCTTGGACTCGATCGGAACGTCCTCAGGGATGTTGAGCCGGTCCATGATCGCCTCGACGGCGCCGGCGTTGAACAGCCGCATGAGATCGTCGCCGAGCGAGAGGTAGAACCGCGACAGCCCAGGGTCGCCCTGCCGGCCGGACCGGCCTCGCAGCTGGTTGTCGATCCGCCGCGACTCGTGCCGCTCGGTGCCAAGGACGTAGAGCCCGCCGGCGGCGACGACCTGCTCGTGCTCGGTCGCGGTGCCCGCCTTGGCCGCGGTGAGCGCCTCGCTCCAGGCAGCTTCGTAGTCCTCCGGGGTGTCGACCGGCGACAGACCGCGACCGCGCAGCTCAGCCGCCGCGATGAACTCCGGGTTGCCGCCGAGCATGATGTCGGTGCCGCGGCCGGCCATGTTGGTGGCAACCGTGACAGCCCCCTTACGGCCGGCCTGCGCGACGATGACGGCCTCGCGGTCGTGCTGCTTGGCGTTGAGCACCTCGTGCGGGATCCCCCGCTTGCGCAGCAGCTGCGACAGGTGCTCGCTCTTCTCGACCGACACGGTGCCGACCAGCACCGGCTGGCCCGCCTCGTGTTTGTCGGCGATGTCCTCAACGACCGCGTCGTACTTCGCCGCTTCGGTCTTGAAGACGACGTCGGCCTCGTCGAGCCGGACCATCGGCATGTTGGTCGGGATCGGGACGACACCGAGCTTGTAGGTCTGGTCGAACTCCGCGGCCTCGGTCGCGGCCGTCCCGGTCATCCCGGACAGCCGCTTGTACAGCCGGAAGTAGTTCTGCAGCGTGATCGTGGCGAGGGTCTGGTTCTCGTCTTTGATCGCGACGCCTTCCTTCGCCTCGATCGACTGGTGCATGCCCTCGTTGTAGCGCCGGCCCGCCAGGATCCGGCCGGTGAACTCGTCGACGATGAGCACCTCGCCGGCCTGGACGACGTAGTCTTTGTCCTTCTTGTAGAGCGTCTGCGCCTTCAGCGCATTGTTGAGATAACCAACCAGCGGGGTGTTGACCGCCTCGTAGAGATTGTCGATGCCGAGCTGGTCCTCAACTTTCTCCACCCCGGTCTCGGTCACGCCCACGGTCCGCTTTTTCTCGTCGACCTCGTAATCCACGTCGCGCACCAACCGCGGCACGATCCGGGCGAACTCCTGATACCACTTGGTGGCCATGTCGGCGGGCCCGCTGATGATCAGCGGGGTGCGGGCCTCATCGATGAGGATCGAGTCGACCTCGTCGACGACGGCGAAATGGTGCCCGCGCTGGACCAGCTCGGCATTGCTCCAGGCCATGTTGTCGCGCAGATAGTCGAAACCGAACTCGTTGTTGGTGCCGTAGGTGATGTCGCACGCGTACGACGGGCGACGCTGCTCGGGTCGCTCGTTGGCCAGGATGACGCCGACGGTGAGCCCCAGGAAACGGTGGACCCGGCCCATCGTCTCGGCCCCGACCTGCACCAGGTAGTCGTTGACCGTGACGATGTGGACGCCCTTGCCGTCGAGCGCGTTGAGGTAGGCCGGGAGCACGCAGGTCAGGGTCTTGCCCTCGCCGGTCTTCATCTCGGCGATGTTGCCCAGGTGCAGCGCCGCGCCGCCCATCACCTGGACGTCGAAGTGCCGCTGCCCGAGCGTGCGCCAGGCGGCCTCGCGGGCCACCGCGAACGCCTCGACCAGGATGTCGTCGACCGTCTCGCCGTCAGCCAGGCGGGCCCGGAAGGTGTCGGTCTCGGCCCGGAGCTCGGCGTCGGTCAGCGCCTTGATCTCGTCCTCGAGGTCGTTGACCGCGTCGGCGATCGACTTGAGCCGGCGCAGGGTCTTGCCCTCGCCGGCGCGGAGGAGCTTCGACAGGACCACGCGTGCGACTCCCTCAGCCGGCGGCGGGACGACCCCGCCGTACGCGCATCGTAGGCGGCGCGCACGGCAGAAACGGCTGGCGCCGGTACGACGTGCCCTGGCACCGTCGACGGATGGACCCGACCGTCATCACCACCGGCCATCTCGTCCTGCGCCCCTGGGAGCCGGCGGACGCCCCGGCCGTGCACGCCGCCTGCCAGGACGACGAGGTGCAGCGCTGGACGACGGTGCCGTCGCCGTACACGCTCACCGACGCGCGGCAGTGGGTGTCCGAGCTGTCGCCGGCCGGCTGGGCTGAGGGGGCCGCGGCGTCGTTCGCGGTGCTGGACGCGACCGGTGGTGGGCTGCTCGGCTCGGTCGGGCTGGCGTTCCGGCCGGGCGGTCCCGAGGTGGGCTACTGGACGGCCGGCGAGGCGCGCGGTCGGGGGGTTGCCTCGGAGTCGGTCGAGGCAGCCTGCCGCTGGGCGTTCGGCGCGGTCGGGGTCGAGCGGGTGACCTGGCGGGCCTACTTGGGTAACTGGGGGTCGCGGGCGGTGGCCGAGCGGTGCGGGTTCACCATCGAGGGCGTGGCCCGCCGGGCGATGCTGCAGCGCGGGGTGTGGCGCGACGGCTGGACCGGGTCGCTGCTGGCGGGCGACGAGGTGCGCGACCGCCGGCCGTTGCCGGCTCGCGTGCAGCTGACCGACGGGGTGGTGACGCTGCGCCGGTGGCGGTCCGCCGACGCCGCCGACGTGACCCGTGCGTGCGAGGACCCATTGACCGCGCGGTGGCTGCCGGTGCCCTCGCCGTACACCTTGGCGGACGGCTTGGCCTATGTCGACCAGCTCACGGCGGCGAACTGGGCGACCGGCCGGGCGGCCGAGCTGGCGGTGACCGACGCCGGCACCGGCGAGCTGCTCGGCGCTGCCGGGCTCTCGCTGCCGCAGCGGGCAGCCGGGGTGGCGGAGGTCGGCTACTGGACGGCGCCCTGGTGCCGCGGCCGGGGGGTAGCCGGTCGCGCCGCGGCGCTGCTCGCCGACTGGGGGCTGGGCGCGCTCGATCTGGCCCGGATCGAGCTGCTGGCCGACGTCGACAATCCGGCCTCGCAGCGGGTGGCCGAGAAGGGCGGGTTCGCGCGCGAGGGCCTCGCCCGGCGGCGGGTCCAGGACCGGACCGGCAACCCCCGCGACATGGTGGTCTTCAGCCGGATCGGCTGACCCGCGCGCTGGCGGCTCGCAGTTCGTGGCGATCTTGACGATCTGGTCGCCCCCACCGGCGTGTCGCCGACCAGTTCGTCAAGGTCGCCACACCAAAGGCCGCCCCAACCCGGCCGCCCGTCTCGTGTCGTGAATTCCGTCCCGTTTGTGCCCCGGAGATCACGACACGAGACGGTAGGGGCCGGTACGCCGGGGCAGTGGCCGCCTGGGCCGGTACGCCGGGGCCCGAATCGGGGTAGCGGGCCCCCGGGGGTGGCGGGCGATGCTTGTGCTGGATCGGGCCGCAAACCGCCCGGCGGGTCGCGGCCCGATCCAGCACAAGCGCGGCGGGCGGGGCGGCGCGTAGGGGACGCTTCCACCCGGCCGGCAAACCGGGGTGGCTGCAGGCGCGCCGGGGCAGGACCGGCCCAGCCGGCCGGCGAGCCGAGGCGGCGGGCGAGCCGGGATCCCGTCGTACCGGGATCAGGTGATCTCGAGCAGCTTCTCGCGGACGGCGTAGACAACGGCCTCCATCCTGGAGTGCAGCTGCAATTTCTCCAGGATGTTGCGGATGTGGTTCTTGACCGTGTTCTCGCTGATGAACAGTTCCTTGGCGATGTCGCGGTTGTTCAGCCCCCTGGCGACGAGCTTGAGCACCTCCATCTCGCGGTCGGTCAGCCGCGGGGTGGGCACCTGCTGACGGTCGTCCGACCGCTTGATCATCGACGCGAACTCGGTCAGCAGCTTGCTGGCCATCGACGGGCTGATCAGCGACTGGCCGCCGTGCACGGCCCGGATGGCCGACGCGACCTCCTCGATCGAGATCTCCTTCAGCAGGTACCCCATCGCGCCCGCCTTGATGGCGTCGTACAGGTCGGCCTCCTCGTCGGAGATCGTCAGCATGATGATCTTTGCCGATGGGACCGTCTCGTGGATCGCGGTGCAGGCGTCGATGCCGCCGCGCTTGGGCATCCGGACGTCCATCAGCACGATGTCGGGCAGTGTGTCGGCGGCCTGTTCGACCGCCTCGCTCCCGTCGCTGGCCTCCCCGACGACTTCGATGTCGGGCTCCTGCTCGAGCACCATCTGCAGGCCCCGCCGGAACAGCGCGTGGTCGTCGACGACCAGCACGCGGATGGGGTCGACCGTCAGCGTGCCGGGTGCGGCGTCGGGCTTGTCGGTCATCGCGGGCCTCCATCGGCTGCGGGCATCGGAACGCATCGGGCGTCCGCGGGCAGATGATGACATGCGCGCCAGCCAGGCAAGCTCCTGCGAGGGCTAGCCGGCCTCGAGCCGGATGACGCCGTAGTTGTAGCCGTGCCGGCGGTAGACGACGCTCGGCAACCCCGTCCCGGCGTCGGCGAACAAGAAGAAGTCGTGCCCGACCAGCTCCATCTCGTGCAGCGCCTGGGTCGTCGTCATGGGGTTGGCCTCATGCGTCTTGTCGCGGACGATGAGATCGGAGGTGTCGTCGCCGTCGTCGGGGGCGACCTCGGTCGGGTCGTCAATGGGCGCCGGGGGGACCAGGCCGGAGGTGGCCTCACCGACGGACGGCGGGGTGCGGAGGCCGTGATGCACCCGGCGGCGGTCGTGCGCCTTCCGCAGGCGGGCCTCGAGCTTGAGTGTCGCGGCGTCGAGCGCGGCGTAGTAGTCAGCGGCGCAGGCTTCGGCCCGGATGACGGGTCCCTTGGACAGGCAGGTGATCTCGACGCGTTGGCAGCGTTCGGACTGTCGTGGGTTTCGCTCGTGGCTGAGCTCGACGTCGAGGCGGAAGACGCGGGAGTCCAGCCGTTCCGAGGGGGCCATCTTCTCGGCGACGTGCTGCCGGAAGTGCTCCGGTACCTCGACGTTCCTGCCCTTGACGACGATGTCCACGCGCTCTCCCTCGGGGTGTGCAGGTGTGGTGTCGGCGTGCTCGCTGCGCGCTGGCCGGCGAGCGGTCCCTCTCCTTCTCGTGACGCCGCGGACGCCCGTCTGGGGCGTCTCGGACGTTGACCGTAGACCTCGGCGGCTGCCCTGGACAGCGCTCACGTCCGTTCGGGTGAGCGGTGTCGCCGGGCCGTCGCCGCGACCACGGCCGCCCCCTGGACGGCCATCCCGGCCGCTGTCAGCGCGCGGGTCGCCTCGACCAGCGTGGCGCCCGTCGTGACGACGTCGTCGACGACCACGACCGGCCCGTCGACGAGCCGCCGGACCCGCAGGGCGCCGGCCAGATTCGCTGCCCGAGCGGCCGAATCGAGCCCCGACTGGTCGGCGACGAGCCGCCCCGGGACGAGCAGCGCGAGCGCCGTGGCCGGGCACCCCCCGGCCGTCAGGGTGCGCGCCGCCGCGCGGGCGAGTTGCAGTGCGTGGTCGTGACCACGAGCGCGTATGGCCGAGCGCGCGGACGGTGCCGGGCAGAGCACCACCGGCCCGCGGACGCCGAGCACCTGGACCGCGCCGGCCAGCGCCGCGCCGAGCGGCCG
>JAYSQK010000579.1:0-4877 GCA_043721555.1 Frankiales bacterium | reverse complement strand
CGCGATGCTGTTCATCGTCTTCGACATCGAGATCATCTTCCTCTACCCCTGGGCCGTCGCCTTCTCCCGGCTCGGCGTGTTCGGGCTGGTCGAGATGGTGTTGTTCATCGGCACCGTGTTCGTCGCCTACGCCTACGTATGGCGGCGTGGGGGGCTCGAGTGGGACTGACCCGCAACTCCAGGAAGGGCTGACCCGTGGGCCTGGAAGAAAAGATCCCGAGCGGCGTTCTGCTGACGAGCGTCGAGAAGCTCGTCAACTGGTCGCGCAAGTCCTCGCTGTGGCCCGCGACGTTCGGGCTGGCCTGCTGCGCCATCGAGATGATGTCGACCGGCGCCGGTCGCTACGACCTGGCCCGCTTCGGCATGGAGGTCTTCCGGGCCTCGCCCCGACAGGCCGACCTGATGATCGTCGCCGGGCGGGTGTCGCAGAAGATGGCCCCCGTCGTACGCCAGATCTACGACCAGATGCCCGAGCCCAAGTGGGTCATCGCGATGGGTGTCTGCGCCAGCAGCGGCGGCATGTTCAACAACTACGCGATCGTGCAGGGCGTCGACCACATCGTGCCGGTCGACATCTACCTGCCGGGCTGCCCGCCGCGCCCGGAGATGCTGCTCGACGCGATCCTGAAGCTGCACGACAAGATCTCCGACACGCCCCTCGGTGCCAACGCCAAGCGGCGCGAGCTGCCCGGCTACGCGCCGCGCGAGCTCGTCGCCAGCTCGATCCGCTACAGCCCCGAGGGCAAGAAGGCCGCCCGCGCTGGGAGCGAGGCGTGACCGTCACCCCCGCCGGTGAGCACGACCCGACCGGCGCGGCCAGCACCGGCGGCACCCACCTGCCGCCGTCGGCGGTCACCCCCGCATCGGCGGTGGCCAACGGGGCCAGGGACATGTTCGGCGCGACGTTCGGCGGCGACACCAGCGGTTTCGGCGGCTTGGTGCGCCAGGTCGTTGCCCCCGTGTCGAGCCCGCGGCCGTACGGCGGCTGGTTCGACGAGGCCGTCGACAGCCTCGAGGCGGCCTACCCGGGTTTTGCGGCCGCCGTCCTGCGCACCGTGGTCGACCGCGATGAGCTGACCCTGACGATCCGGCCAGAGCGCATCCGCGAGGTCTGCCAGGTGTTGCGGGACGACCCCAACCTGCGCTTTGAGTTGCTGTCCAGCGTGTCCGGTGTCGATTACCCGGCGCAGGTCGAGCGGCTGCACGCCGTCTACCACCTCACCTCGATGACCTACCGCCGCCGGCTCCGGCTCGAGGTGTCGGTCACCGTCGAGGCGCCGCAGATCCCGAGCGTCTGCCCGGTCTACCCGACTGCTGACTTCCACGAGCGCGAGGCGTGGGACATGTTCGGCATCGAGTTCACCGGCCATCCCGGGCTCACCCGGATCCTGATGCCGGACGACTGGGACGGCCATCCGCAGCGCAAGGACTACCCCCTGGGCGGTGTCCCCGTCGAATACAAGGGCGCGCAGATCCCGCCGCCCGACGAGCGGAGGGCCTACGCGTGACGACGTACGACGAGACGAGCGCTGCCCAGACGAGCACCGCCGATCCGTATGCCGCGGGCGAGCGGCTGACCACCGAGGGCCGCGTCTACACCGTCACCGGGGGCGACTGGGACCAGATCTCGGCCGGCGCCGCCGACGACCAGCGGATGGTCGTCAACATGGGGCCGCAGCATCCCTCGACCCACGGAGTGCTCCGGCTGGTGCTCGAGCTCGAGGGCGAGACGGTCACCAGCGCCCGCACGGTGATCGGCTATCTGCACACCGGGATCGAGAAGAACCTGGAGTACCGCACCTGGACCCAGGGCGTCACGTTCGTGACCCGGATGGACTACCTGGCGCCGATCTTCAACGAGACCGCCTACTGCCTGGCGGTCGAGAAGCTGCTCGGCATCGAGCCGCCGGAGCGCGCGACCACCATCCGGGTGCTCTGCATGGAGCTCAACCGGATCTCCTCGCACCTGGTGTGGCTGGCGACCGGCGGCCTTGAGCTCGGCGCGCTCACCGCGATGACGGCGGCGTTCCGCGAGCGCGAGATGGTGCTCGACGTCCTGGAGATGATCACCGGTCTGCGGATGAATCACGCCTTCGTCCGGCCCGGCGGCGTCGCCCAGGACCTGCCGCCCGGCGCCGAGGAGAAGATCCGCGAGCTGCTGGACATCCTGCCGGCCCGCTTCGACTCCTACGACGCGCTGCTGACCGGCAACCCGATCTGGCAGAAGCGCACCCAGGACGTCGCCTACCTCGACCTACAGGGCTGCATCGCCCTCGGTGTCACTGGGCCGGTGCTGCGGGCCGCGGGCCTGGCCTGGGACCTGCGCAAGACCGAGCCGTACTGCGGCTACGAGACCTACGACTTCGAGGTCGCGACCGACACGTCGGCCGACGTGTGGGGCCGCTTCCGGGTGCGCCTGCTCGAGCTGCGTGAGTCGATGAAGATCGTCGAGCAGGCGCTCGACCGGTTGAAGCCCGGGCCCGTCATGGTCCAGGACAAGAAGATTGGCTGGCCGGCCCAGCTCGCGCTCGGCGCCGACGGGATGGGCAACTCGCTCGACCACGTCAAGAAAATCATGGGTACCTCGATGGAGGCCTTGATCCACCACTTCAAGCTGGTGACCGAAGGGTTCCGGGTGCCGGCCGGCCAGGTCTACGTGCCGATCGAGTCGCCACGCGGCGAGCTCGGCGTCCACGCCGTCAGCGACGGCGGCACCCGGCCCTTCCGGGTGCACGTGCGTGACCCATCGTTCACCAACCTGCAGGCGACCTCGGCGATGTGCGAGGGCGCCCTGATTGCCGACGCCATCGCCGCTGTCGCCTCGATCGACCCCGTGATGGGCGGGGTGGACCGCTAGTGGTCGACCTCGACATGCCGCAGGCGCCGGTCGACCGCAGCAAGGTCGCGCCGCTCACCGAGACGACGCGGCTGGAGGCGCGCGAGATCATCGCCCGCTATCCCAAGGCCCGCTCGGCGTTGCTGCCGATGCTGCACCTGGTCCAGTCCGTTCAGGGCTACGTCAGTCCCGACGGCATCTCGCTGTGCGCCGAGGAGCTCAACCTCACCAAGGCCGAGGTCGGGGCGGTCGCGACCTTCTACACGATGTACCGCCGCCGGCCGGCCGGCACCTACCACGTCGGGGTGTGCACCAACACGCTGTGCGCCGTCCTCGGCGGCGACGCGATCTTCGCGGCGGTCAAGGAGCACACCGGGCTCGGCCACAACGAGACGTCGGCCGACGGCACCATCAGTCTCGAGCACCTCGAGTGCAACGCGGCCTGCGACTACGCCCCGGTGATGATGGTCAACTGGGAGTTCTACGACAACCAGACACCCTCGTCCGCAACCGATCTCGTCGATGCGCTGCAAGCGGGCACACCGCCGGCGCCGACCCGCGGACCCGATCGGCTGGTCACCTTCAAAGAGGTCTCGCGCACCCTCGCCGGCTTCCCCGACGGGCTCGGCGCGCAAGGCCGCGCGGCCGGCGGTCCCACCCTCGAGGGGCTCGCGCTGGCGCATCAGCGCGGCGACGTCGCCCCGTCGTACCCGACCCAGGAGCCCTGACCATGGTCCTCACCCCCGTCCTGTCGGCGCACTGGGACGAGCCCGACGCCTTCACCATCGACGGCTACACCCGTCATGACGGCTACCGCGCACTGACCAAGGCGCTCGCGATGGACCCGGACGCCCTGATCGCCCTCGTCAAGGAGTCCGGGCTGCGCGGCCGCGGTGGCGCCGGCTTCCCGACCGGCCTGAAGTGGGGCTTCATCCCGCAGGGCCCGGACGGCCAGGGCGCCAAGCCGCACTACCTCGTCGTCAACGCCGACGAGAGCGAGCCGGGCACCTGCAAGGACACCCCGTTCATGATGGCCAACCCGCACGCGCTGATCGAGGGCATCATCATCGCGTCGTACGCCATCCGGGCCAGCCACGCGTTCATCTACATCCGCGGCGAGATCGTCCATGTCGTACGCCGGGTGCAGGAGGCGGTGCAGCAGGCCTACGCCGCCGGGCATCTCGGCCAAGACATCCACGGCAGCGGCTTCTCCCTCGACGTCGTGGTGCACGCCGGGGCCGGCGCCTACATCTGCGGCGAGGAGACGGCGCTGCTGGACTCCTTGGAAGGGCTCCGCGGGCAGCCGCGACTGCGCCCGCCGTTCCCGGCGACACATGGCCTCTACGCCAGCCCGACCGTCGTCAACAACGTCGAGTCGATCGCCAGCGTCCCGAGCATCGTGCTCGGCGGCGCCGCCTGGTTCTCCGGCATGGGGACCGAGAAGAGCAAGGGCTTCACGCTCTACTCGCTGTCGGGCCACGTGCAGCGCCCCGGGCAGTACGAAGCCCCGCTGGGTATCACCCTCCGGCAGCTCCTGGAGCTGTCCGGCGGGATGCGCGAGGGCCACGAGCTGAAGTTCTGGACGCCGGGCGGCTCCTCGACGCCGCTGCTCACCGCGGAGCACCTGGACGTGCCCCTGGACTACGAGGGCGTCACCGCGGCCGGGTCGATGCTCGGCACCAAGGCGCTGCAGTGCTTCGACGAGACCACCTGCGTGGTCCGGGCGATCCTGCGGTGGACCGAGTTCTACGCGCACGAATCATGCGGCAAGTGCACGCCGTGCCGCGAGGGCACCTACTGGATGGTGCAGATCCTGCAGCGGCTCGAGGCCGGCACCGGCACCGAGGAGGACATCGCGACGCTGCTCGACACCTGCGACAACATCTTCGGCCGGGCGTTCTGTGCCCTCGGCGACGGGGCCACCAGCCCGATCGTGAGCGGGGTGCAGCTGTTCCGCGAGGAGTTCGTCCAGCACATCACCGCCGGCGGCTGCCCGTTCGACCCGGTCGCCTCGACCGTCTTCGCCGGGGTTCCCGCGTGA
>JAYSQK010000578.1:0-4295 GCA_043721555.1 Frankiales bacterium | reverse complement strand
GGTGCGATGCGGGCCGCGACGATCTGTTCGGCCGCGGAGATGCCGTCCAGCACCGGCATCTTGACGTCCAGGATGACGAGGTCCGGTCGCAGCTCCATGGCGACCCGCACGGCCGAGGCGCCGTCGGCGACCTCGCCACAGACGTCGTAGCCCTCCTCCTCCAGCATCTCCTTGAGGTCGAGGCGGATGATGGCCTCGTCTTCGGCAAGGAGCACCCGACGGGCTGGACTCGAGGCGGTCGGCACGCGCGAACGCTACCGGCCCTAGGCTCGACAGACGTCCGGCCCCCGTCGCGCAACCGGCAGACGCACGGTGCTCAAACCACCGACAGTGTGGGTTCGAATCCCACCGGGGGCACCACAGCGCGTCCGGCGGCGCGGCCCGATCACCGTCGGTGATCAGCTGGCCAGGACCGTCCCGACGTACGTCGGCGACACGGGTCATGGATTCGCCATCACTTATGACTATCCGCTTAGATAGTCCCCGTCCGTTGTGCGCGCTCACTTTTCGGCAGATGACGACGACGCGCATCGATTTGTCCCTGTTCCTGCAACCAGTTCCTCTGACCGGCTCAAGGTCACCCTGCGTAGCTGCCGAAGCCGCACACGTCCCCCCTCGAAGGAGAACGTCCGTGCGCCCTGTCCGACGCCTGCTTGCTGTCGCCACCCTCGTGACCGGTCTCATCGCACCCGCAATCGCCACCGCGCCGCTGGCCCTCGCCGCGGACGACTACCCCTACCGCTCCGACACCTCCTGGTCCGCCGACCCCTACGGCTTCACCAAGCGACAGTGCGTGAGTTTCGCCGCGGTCCGGCTGGCTCAGCACCGGCACGCCATCAGCAACAGCCAGCGCTGGGGCAACGCCAACCACTGGGACGAGGCCGCCCGGGCCCACGGCATCACCGTGAGCACCCGTCCGGTGGTCGGCGCGATCGCCCAGTGGAACAGCTTCGAGCGGTCGGGGTACTACGCCAACGGCTCGCGCACGGTCAACGGCTGGGTGATGGCCGGTGGCTACGGCCACGTCGCCTACGTCAGCGCCGTCTACGGCGACGGGTCGGTCGCGGTCGAGCAGTACAACATGAACGGCGCCCGGTCCTACTCCAGGATGCACATCAAGGCCCCGCGCTACCTGTACGTCGGCGTCCGGTAGGTCCGCTTCCAGCGGGCGCGCCTCGCCCCGCACCCGCCGTTGTTGATCTTTGCGCGGCTCAGAGCGGCCGCGCGCTGCCCCGCCGTACAAAGATCACGAACAGCCGGCCGGGTGAGCCGCGGCCCTCGGCGCGAGCTGCTATGCCGGGTCGGGGCGAGCGGGCACGTAGCCGCCCAGCCGGTGCACGCGCATCGCGTTGGTCGAGCCGGAGGTCGACGGCGGGCTGCCAGCCACGATCGTGACCAGCTCGCCGGGCTGCATGCGCCCGAGCCCGAGCATGGCGCGTTCGACCTGCTGGACCATCTCGTCGGTGTGCTCGACGGTCGGCACGAGGAAGGTCTCGACCCCCCAGACGAGCGAGAGCTGGCTGCGTACATCGGCAACCGGGGTGAAGGCGAGCAGCGGGATCGGTGAGCGGTGTTCGGCCAGCCGCCGCGCCGTGTCGCCACTCTGGGTGAAGGCCACCAGAGCGCTCGCCCCGACGGTGCGGCCGACGACCGCGGCCGAGAAGGCGATGGCGCCGCCGATCGACGTGGGTTCGTGCTCGATCCGCGGGACCCGGCCGAGCTCCTCTTCGGCCGCGACGATGATGCGGGCCATCGTGGCAACCGACTCGATCGGGTAGGCGCCGACGCTCGTCTCGCCGGACAGCATCAGGGCGTCGGCGCCATCGAGGACAGCGTTGGCGACGTCACTGGCCTCGGCTCGGGTCGGGCGGGATGCGCCGATCATCGAGTCGAGCATCTGGGTCGCTACGATGACTGGCTTGGCGAGCTCCCGGGCCGCTTGGACCGCGCGCTTCTGGACGAGAGGGACCCGCTCAAGGGGCATCTCGACACCGAGGTCGCCGCGGGCCACCATCAGCCCGTCGAACGCCTCGACGATCGCATCGAGGGCCTCGACCGCCTGCGGCTTCTCGATCTTTGCAAGCACCGGCAGCCGGGCCCCTACCTCGTCCATGATCTCGTGCACTCGGTCGATGTCCTCCGGCGCGCGCACGAACGACAGCGCCACCATGTCGGCCCGCAGGGTCAGCGCGAAGCGCAGGTCGGCCTCGTCCTTGTCCGACATCGCCGGCACGCTCACGCCGACCCCCGGCAGGGACAGCCCCTTGTGGTTGCTGACGGGCCCGCCCTCGGTGACGAGCAACCGGACCTCGGGACCGTCCACGTCGACGACCCGCAAGCCGACCCGGCCGTCGTCGACGAGCAGCCGGTCACCGACCGACACGTCCCCGGCGAGACCGGCGAAGGTCGTCGAGACCCGGTCGTGGCTGCCCACACAGGCCTCGGTGGTGATCGTGACCGTCTCCCCCGTCGCCCACAGCACCGGGCCGTCGGCGAAGGTCCCGAGCCGGATCTTGGGCCCCTGCAGGTCCACCAGGACACCGACCCCACGACCGGACTCGTCACTGGCCCGGCGTACCCAGCTGTAGGCCAGCGCATGGTCGGCGTGGCTACCGTGCGAGAAGTTCAGCCGGGCAACGTCCATCCCGGCGTAGACGAGTGCTCGGATCCCCTCGTAGGACTGCGTCGCTGGGCCCAAAGTGCAAACGATCTTTGCTCGGCGCTTCACGGTGGCAGCCTAGAGCCGTGCGTCGGAGGCGGTCGCCTGTGGTCGGTGGCGCCGCGGCGTACCCGATCTGTGGACGGCGCCCGACCCCAGTGATCACGGAAGCTCGGGCACCACAACGAAGATCACAGCGGTGCCCCGGCTTCCGTGGATCACCGAAAGGAGGAGGCGGTGGAGCCTGAAGCCGGGCTCAGCGGCTGGTGGTCAACACCGGCGAGGGCAGGGTGGTCTCGCCGCCGAGGAAGGCATCGACCGCCGCCGCGGCCGAACGTCCCTCGGCGATCGCCCACACGATGAGCGACTGCCCGCGGCCCATGTCGCCGGCCACGAACACGCCCGGCACCGAACTCGCCCAGCCGGCGTCCCGGGCGACGTTGCCGCGACCGTCCAGCTCGACACCGAGCGCCTCCAGCAGGCCGGTGCGCTGCGGTCCGGTGAAGCCCATGGCGAGCAGCACCAGCTGGGTCGGCAGCACGCGCTGACTGCCCTCGACCGGCACGAAGCCGGCATCCACCTCGACGACCTCCAGGCCCTGGACGCCACCGTCCTCGCCCACGAACCGCACGGTGTTGACGCTGAAGACCCGCTCGCCGCCCTCCTCGTGGGCGCTCGAGGTGCGGTAGACGAGCGGCCAGGTCGGCCACGGCGTCGACGCCGCCCGCGTCTTCGGCGGCTCAGGCATGATCTCCAGCTGGGTCACGCTCGCCGCGCCCTGGCGATGGGCCGTGCCGAGGCAGTCCGCACCGGTGTCGCCGCCGCCGATGATGACGACGTGCTTGCCCTCGGCCGTGATCGGCGGGCGTTGGAAATCGCCCTCCTGCACCCGGTTCGACGGCACGAGGTAGTCCATCGCGAAGTGGATGCCGGTCAGGTCGCGACCCTCGACCGGCAGGTCTCGGCCGAGCGTGGAACCACCCGCCAGGAGCACCGCGTCGTAGGACGTGCGGAGCTGCTCGACGGTCACGTCGACGCCGACGTCGACCCCGGTCGTGAAGGTCGTGCCCTCGGCCCGCATCTGGTCCAGGCGCCGCTCGAGGACCCGCTTTTCCATCTTGAACTCCGGGATGCCGTAGCGCAGCAGCCCACCGATCCGGTCGGCCCGCTCCAACACCGTCACGTCGTGCCCGGCGCGGGTGAGCTGCTGCGCGGCGGCGAGTCCCGCCGGGCCCGAACCGACGACAGCGACGCGGCGGCCGGTCCGCTCGCGGGGCGGCTGCGGGGCGACCCAGCCCTGCTCCCAGGCGCGGTCGACGATCTCCACCTCGACCTGCTTGATGGCGACCGGGTCAGCGTTGATGCCGAGCACACAGGCGGTCTCGCACGGAGCCGGGCAGAGCCGGCCGGTGAACTCCGGGAAGTTGTTGGTCGCGTGCAGCCGCTCGATCGCCTCGCGCCAGTCGTCCCGGTAGACGAGGTCGTTCCATTCGGGGATGAGATTGCCTAGCGGGCAGCCGTTGTGGCAGAACGGGATGCCGCAGTCCATGCACCGGGCGGCCTGGGCCTGGGAGGCCTCCTTCGGGAAATCCTCGTAGACCTCCTTCCAGTCCCGGATGCGCACATCGACGGGCCG
>JAYSQK010000577.1:0-3054 GCA_043721555.1 Frankiales bacterium | reverse complement strand
ACCGCCGATCTCGTCCTCACCGCCTCGCGGGAGCACCGGGCGGCCGCGGTGGTGCTGCAGCCCGGGGCCGCGGCCCGGACCTTTACCTTGCGCGAGTTCGCCCGCCTCACGGCGCTGGTCGACCCGGCGACGCTGCCCGCCGGCGATCCGGTCGAGCGGGCCCGGGCCCTGGTCCGGGCCGCGGCCGGCAACCGGGGGCTCGCGCCGCCGGACCGGCCAAGGGACGACGACCTCGACGATCCCTACCGCGCCCCCGCTGTGGCGTTCGCGGTCTGCGCCGAGCTCATCGAGGCGACGCTGCAGGGCCCGCTCGACCTGCTCGCCGGCTGACGCCGGGCCGCCCGGTTCCGCCGTACGATGGGGGACCGCCACCACCGAGGAGATGTGCCGTGACGTTCTGGGGCCCCGACTTCGCCGCGCTGCAGGACACCGACCCGGAGATCGCGGGTGTGGTCCTCGACGAGTTGACCCGGCTGCGGTCGGGCCTGCAGCTCATCGCGAGCGAGAACTTCACCAGCCCGGCGGTGCTCGCCGCCCTCGGCAGCACGCTGTCCAACAAGTACGCCGAGGGCTACCCGGGCAAGCGCTACTACGGCGGCTGCGAGGTGGTCGACGTCGCCGAGCAGCTCGGCATCGACCGCGCCAAGGCGCTGTTCGGGGCCGAGCACGCCAACCTGCAGCCGCATTCGGGTGCGAGCGCCAACATCGCCGTCTACGGGGCGTTCTTGAACCCCGGCGACACGCTCCTTGCCATGTCGCTCCCTCACGGGGGCCACCTCACCCACGGCACCAAGGTGAGCTTCAGCGGCAAGTGGTTCAACGCGGTCCACTACGGCGTCGCCAAGGACACCGAGGACATCGACTACAACCAGGCGCGCGACCTGGCCCTGCAGCACCGGCCGAAGATGATCATCTGCGGCGGCTCGGCGATCCCGCGGACGATCGACTTCGCGGCCTTCCGGGCCATCGCCGACGAGGTCGGCGCGATCCTGCTGGTCGACGCGGCGCACTTCATCGGTCTGGTGGCCGGCAAGGCGATCCCGAGCCCCGTCCCCTACGCCGACGTCGTCACCTTCACGACCCACAAGGTCTTGCGTGGGCCGCGCGGCGGGATGCTCGTCTGCAAGGCCGAGCACGCCGCCAAGCTCGACAAGGCGGTCTTCCCGATGATGCAGGGTGGCCCGCTGATGCACGCGGTGGCGGCCAAGGCCGTCGCGCTGAAGGAGGCCGCGACCCCGGCCTACCAGGCCTACACGCGACAGGTCATCGCCAACAGCCAGCTGCTCACCGACGCGCTCGCCGCCGAGGGCATGCGGCCGGTCACCGGTGGCACCGACACCCATCTGGCCCTGCTCGACCTGCAGGGCATCGGCGTCACCGGCGCCCAGGCCGAGGCCCGCTGCGCCGCGGCCGGCATCGTGCTGAACAAGAACGCCATCCCCTACGACCCGCAGCCACCCTCGGTCGCCAGCGGCATCCGGGTCGGGACGCCGTCCATCACCACCCAGGGCATGCAGGAGGGCGAGATGAAAGAGGTCGCCGGCCTGATCTCCCGGGCGGTGCGCGACGAGGACGGCAGCGCTGCCGCCGAGATCAGGGCCGGGGTCGACGCGCTCGTCGAGGCCCACCCCGCCTACCCGCGGGCCGCCGAACCGACCGAGCACTCCCGCTAGCGGTACCGCTGTGCGGGAGTACCTGCTCGTCCTGTGCGTCGCCGCCGGTGTCACCTATCTGCTGACGCCGGTCGCGCGCGGCTTCGCCATCTGGATCGGGGCGATGGCCGAGCCGCGCGACCGCGATGTGCACGCCACCGCGATCCCGCGGCTGGGTGGCCTTGCGCTGTACGCCGGGGTGTGTGCCGCCTTCCTGGTCGCGCACTCCCTGCCGGCGCTGTCCAACGTCTTCAAATACAGCGACGTCGAGGCGATCGTCGTCGCCGGCGGGGTGATCGTGGTGCTCGGATTCGCCGACGACAAGTGGGGGCTCGACGCCCTCACCAAGCTGGCCGGCCAGACGGTCGCCGCCGGCGTCATGGTGCTGCTCGGCCTGCAGCTGTTGACGATCACCCTGCCCGGGGTCGGTGCGATCTCGCTCGGTGACGAGGGTGTCCCGCTCACCGTGCTGCTGGCCCTGCTGACGGTCAACGCCGTCAACTTCATCGACGGCCTCGACGGTCTCGCCGCTGGGGTCGGCGCGATCGCCGCCCTGGCGCTGTTCGCGTTCTCCTACTCGCTGTCCAGCGGCCGGGTCACCGAGGGCGTCGGACAGGACCGGATCACCTCGCCGACGCTGATCGCCGTCGTGCTCGCCGGTGCGTGCCTGGGCTTCCTGCCGCACAACTTCAACCCGGCCCGGGTCTTCATGGGTGACTCGGGGTCGATGCTCATCGGCCTGATGCTGGTCGCCTCGGTGACCAGCCTGGTCGGGCAGTTCAACTACGCCAACCTGCCGGTGAAGGCCGCCTTCCCGGTGCTGCTGCCGTTGCTGCTGCCGCTGGCGGTGCTGGCTGTGCCGATCATCGATCTGCTGCTGGCGATCGTCCGACGCACCCGGGCCGGGCGCTCGCCGTTCGCCCCGGACAAGGCGCACCTGCACCACCGGCTACTCGAGATCGGCCACAGCCACCGCCGGGCGGTGCTCATCATGTACTTCTGGACCGCCCTGCTGGCCTTCAGCGGCGTGGCTGCGTCGCTCACCGGGCCGCTGACCGTGGTCGGCGTCGCCGGCGGCATTGCCGTGGTGGCGCTCGTCGCCAGCAGCGTCCCCCGGCTGCGCGCGGCCCGGGCAAGCGCCCCGAAACCGTGAGCGGGCCCCTGCTGGCGACCCGACGGCAGCGCCGGGTGACCCGACTCGGTCACCTGCGCGCCTGTCTGCCGGCCAGCGTCGTGGTCGCCGGACTGGGTCTGCTCATCGGGCTGGGGGTTGCGGGCCCGGCACAGGGCGCCGGCGTGGCGCTCGGGGTGGCGGTCGCGGCCGGCACCTTCGCCGTCGGCCAGTTGGTTGTCGACGCCGCCGACCGGCTCGCCTCGAGTCTGGTGCTCCCGGTGGGTCTGG
>JAYSQK010000576.1:0-1874 GCA_043721555.1 Frankiales bacterium | reverse complement strand
GGCGCCGTCGCCTCCACCTATCCCTCTGCTGGCACGCCGGTTCCGGTCGGCACGACGATCAGCATCCACGCCTCCAACGGCCTGTCCCCACTGCCCGTCCAACCGGCGCCACCACCGCCGTCGGCGACGCCGGCTCCGACGCCACCACCGAAGGTGGCCCCGCCGGTCACCAAGCCGGTGCCCAAACCGACGAAGAAGCGCGGCCGAGGCTGATCGGCGGCGAGCTCAGGCCAGCGCGGCGCGGACCGCAGCGGCCACCCGACCGCCCTCGGCCCGGCCGCCGATCCTCGGGCCAAGCAGTTTCATGACGGCGCCGATCCCCCGCGGACCGGCTGCCCCGGACTCGGCCACGGCCGCAGCCACCATCGAGGTGAGCTCTTCGTCGGACAGCTGCTGCGGCAGGTAGGTCGTCAGCACCGACTCCTCGGCGAGCTCCCGCTCGGCCCGTTCGGTCGCGCCGCCGCTCTCGAAGGCCGTGGCCGCCTCCCGCCGCTTCTTGGCCTCGCGGATGACGACCGCGAGCTCCTCCTCGTCGCTGAGCGCCCGAGCCTGCGCGCCCGCGACCTCCTCGTTGCCGATGGCGCTGAGCACCATCCGCAGGGTGGCCCGGACCAGCTCGTCCTTGGCCTTCATCGCGATCGTGAGGTCGGCGTGCAGGCGTTCCTTGAGGGCTCCCATGCCCGCGAACCTAGTCTGGACCGATGCAGCGGCGGTACGGACTTGCGCTCGCCCTCGCCGCCTGGCCGTTCCTCGAGCCGCAGCTGCCGGTGCTGCGTCGTTCGACGATCCCCGTCCTGCCGCCCGGGGTGCGGCCGCTCACCGTGCTGCACCTGTCGGACCTGCACCTGCTGCCCCGGCACACCCGCCGGGCGGCCTGGGTGCGCGGTCTCGCCCGGCACCGCCCCGACCTGGTCGTGAGCACCGGCGATCACCTGTCGGACCCGGCGGCGATCGGGTTGCTCGCGGCCATGCTCGGGTCCTTCGATGTGCCGGGCTACTTCGTGCCGGGCAACAACGATTACTTCACGCCGTCGGTGCCCCGGCCGTGGCGCTATCTCCAGGACCGGCCGACGCAACACCGCGGCCAGGACATGCCCTGGGCGCAAGCGATCTCGGCGCTCGAGGCGGTCGGCTGGACCGACCTGACGCACCGGCGCGCGACCCCACTCCCGGGCGTCACCCTGACCGGCACCGACGACGGCCACCTGCGCCGGGATCGTTACGTTCCCGCACCGGTCGAGGGGCTGGGGATCGGGGTGACACACACCCCCGCCGATCGACTGCTCACGTCGTACGCCGGGGACGGGCACGCCCTCGTTCTTGCCGGCCATACCCACGGCGGTCAGTTGCGGCTGCCGGCGCTCGGGCCGATGACGACCAACTGCGATCTGCCGCGGTGGCGGGCCCGCGGCCTCACCCGGGACGACCGCGGCTGGCTGCACGTCAGCGCCGGGCTGGGGACCTCGCCGTACGTACCCGTCCGGATGTGCTGCCGACCAGAAGCGACGCTCCTGCGGCTCGAGCCCTGCCTGGCCTGAGGCTGCGGTCGGCTAGAGTCGCCGTGCACGATCGGGGTGTGGCGCAGCTTGGTAGCGCGCGTCGTTCGGGACGACGAGGCCGCAGGTTCAAATCCTGTCACCCCGACACCAGCGCAAGGGCCGTCCTGCGGGGCGGCCCTTCGTGGTTCTCCGGGCCACCGGTCGGCACAGCTGCGAAGCTCGCACGATGGAGTACTTGCGCCCGTCACCCCGGCTCTGGCGGGCCCGGCAGGCCCAGCTCGCCGCCGTCGCCGTCCCCGTCGTGATCGCCGGTACGGTGCTGGGCGCGCTCTCGAGCTTGCCGGCGGCGGTGGCGGCGCTGCTCGCGGGCCTCAC
>JAYSQK010000575.1:0-2478 GCA_043721555.1 Frankiales bacterium | reverse complement strand
AAGACCGTCACCCTCTCCGTCGACGGCGCCACCCAGGCCGTGGCAACCCACGGGAGCACCGTCCGCGACGTGCTGGACGCCGCCCACCTCACGGTCGGCGCGCACGACCTGCTCGCCCCGGCGGTCGGCACGAAGGTGCAGGACGGCGCCAAGGTCGTGCTGCGACGGGGCCGCGAGGTGTCGGTTGCCATCGACGGCGCACAGCGCACCGTGTGGGTCACTGCCACCTCGGTCGCCGAGGCCCTCGACCAGATCGGGGTGCGCGCCCAAGGCGCGGTGCTCTCGGCCGACCGCTCGCGCGCCATCCCGCTGCGCGGCTTCGCCCTGGACGTCCGGCTGCCCAAGCACGTGCAGGTGCTGTTCGCCGGCAAGGTCCGCGAAACCACCTCCACCGACCGGACCGTCGGCGAGGTGCTCCGCCGCGTCAATATCCACCTCACCGCCGGGGACCGCACCAACGTGCCGACCACAACTGCCGTCCATGACGGTCAGGTCATCTCGGTCACCCGGGTCGACGGCCGCCGGGTCAGCGAGGACGTCCAGCTGCCCTTCCGCACCGAGGAGCACCCGGACAGCTCGCTGTTCACCGGTCAGACGCGCGTCGCCGAGCCGGGCAGCGTCGGCATCGTGCACAACAGCTACCTACTGACCTACACCAACGGCCGGCTCACCGGCCGGCACCTCGAGTCGTCCCGGCAAACCGCGAGCCCGCGGGCCCGCATCATCGGCGTCGGCACCAAGAGCCAGCCCGCCCCGGTCGCCGCCCAGCCGAGCGCTCCCGTCCCGGCGCAGACCAGCCGGGTGGCCGTCTCCAGCAGCTCGGGTGGGCTCAACTGGGGCGCGCTCGCCAACTGCGAGTCCGGCGGTGATCCGCGTGCAGTCTCCGGCAGTGGCAGCTTCCGCGGGCTCTACCAGTTCAGCATCGGCACCTGGCAGTCCGTCGGCGGCAGCGGCGACCCGATCGACGCCTCCTCCGGTGAGCAGACCCACCGGGCCGAGTTGCTCTACCAGCGGGAGGGCCGGGCGCCGTGGCCGGTCTGCGGCAGGTACCTCTGAGCCTGCTGTCCGCGAGTGAGGTTCGCGCGCTCGCGACCGGCCTCGGGCTGCGGCCGACCAAGGGCCTCGGGCAGAACTTCGTCATCGACCCCAACACCGTCCGGCGCCTGGTGCGCACGGCCGGCGTCGGGGCCGACGACGTCGTGGTCGAGGTCGGCCCCGGTCTCGGGTCGTTGACGCTCGGCCTGCTGGAGGTCGCGGCGCGGGTCGTGGCCGTCGAGATCGACCCCCTGCTGGCGATACAGCTGCCGCAGACCGTGCTTGCACATGCCCCGGCGTACGCCCGACGGCTCGAGGTCGTGCTGCAGGACGCGCTGACCTTGACCGGCGTCCCCGGGCCGCCGCCGACGGCGTTCGTGGCCAACCTCCCCTACAACGTCGCGGTGCCCGTCCTGCTGCGGCTGCTCGAGCAGCTGCCGAGCCTGCGCACCGGGCTCGTCATGGTGCAGGCCGAGGTGGCCGACCGACTCGCCGCGCCGCCGGGCAGCAGGACATACGGCGTACCGAGTGTCAAGGCGGCGTGGTACGCCGAGGTCAAGCGGGCCGGGGCGATCGGCCGGACGGTGTTCTGGCCGGCGCCGAATGTGGACAGCGGCCTGGTGGCGTTCACCCGCCGGCCGGCCCCCGCCGGGTCGAGGCAGGCGACCTTTGCGGTGATCGATGCGGCCTTCGCGCAGCGCCGCAAGACCCTGCGGGCGGCGCTCGCCGGCTGGGCGGGAGGCGCGGACGTGGCGGAGCGCCGCTTGCTGGCCGCCGGCATCGACCCGGGCGCCCGGGGGGAGACGCTGCACGTCGATGACTTCGCCAGGCTCGCCGGTACGGCCCCGTAAGCTTGTCGGTAACCCCCTCGAAGGAGCTCGTCCTGCCCCGCCGCCCGGCCCCGGCCGACTCCGTCACGGTGCGGGCACCCGCAAAGATCAACGTGCATCTGTCGGTCGGCGCCCTGCGACCCGACGGCTTCCACGACCTCAGCACCGTGTTCCACGCCGTCGGGCTGTACGACGAGCTGACGGTGCGCCGAGCCAGCACAATGATCATCCGGGTGACTGGCGAGGGGGCCGACCAGGTGCCGACCGACGGCACCAACCTGGCGGCCCGCGCGGCTTACCTGCTCGCCGAACGCACGGGCAACGACCCGGCTGTCGAGATCGCCATCAGGAAAGGGATTCCGGTGGCCGGGGGCTGCGCCGGCGGGTCGGCCGACGCGGCGGCCGCACTGGTCGCGTGCGCTGCCCTGTGGGGCGCTGACCTGCCGGCCGAGGAGCTGGCCGAGCTCGCTGCCGAGCTTGGCAGCGACGTACCGTTCGCGTTGCGCGGCGGCACTGCGCTCGGCGCCGGCCGCGGCGAGCGGCTCACCCAGGTGCTCGGCGGCGGCAGCTACTCCTGGGTGCTCGCCCTCGCCGACGGCGGGTTGTCCACCCC
>JAYSQK010000574.1:0-1957 GCA_043721555.1 Frankiales bacterium | reverse complement strand
CCCGGGAGCAGGCGGCCTTCCCGGCCGGCGTCGACCGGGGGAGCAAGTACTGGCCGCCGGTACGCCGGATCGACGGGGCCTACGGCGACCGCAACCTGGTCTGCTCGTGCCCGCCGCTGGACTCCTACCCGGGCTAGGCCGCGCGGCAGGCCGGCCGGTGCGGTGCGATGCTGCGCCGGTCGGGGAGTAGCTCGCCGGTGTCGTCGAAGACGACCACGCCGTTGCAGAGCAGGGTCCAACCCTGCTCAGGGTGGCTGCTCACCGACCGGGCCGCGTCGTGGTCAGGCGCGGTCGCCGGTGGGCAGGTGGGGCGGTGGTTGCACATGGCGTGCTCCCGGTCAGAAGGGGGTGTGTTCCTGCATCATCGGAGGGCTCCCCGCCACGCTGGATACTCATAAAGGATGGTTGTGGACGACGCCCCGCCCGGCCGTCCGGCCCAGTGGTCCGGGCAGTTGACCGAGCTCGACCGGTGCGAGGACGCCGCCGAGCTGCCCGCATTCCTCGCCGGGCACGGCCTGGCGGGTGAGATCGCCGGCCAGCGCGGTGACGTCGGGGTCGCGCTGCTGGTCGGGGCCAGGGGCTGCGCGTCGCTCGGCGGCGTACCGGCCGGTCGCCCGAGCCCGGTCGGCGTCCCGGAGGTCGCCGCGGTGGCCTACCGCCGGGGGGGTGCGCCGTCCCGACCGGCCGGGGGAGCTGCGGTGCAGGGGTGGGCGGGCAGCTGGTCCGATGCCCAGCACACCGCGGCGGTCGAGGTCGTCCGGGCGGCGATCAGCCGGGGTGAGCTCTATCAGGCCAACGTCGTCGGGCACCGCTCGGCGCCCTACACCGGTGACCCGCTGGCGCTGGCCCGGGCGGTCGCGGCGATGCCCGGTGCGGCGTACGGCGGGGTGCTGTCCGGGCCGGGCTGGACGATCGGGTCGGCCTCGCCCGAGCAACTCGTCCGGGTGGTGGGGGAGCGCATCACGACCGTCCCGGTCAAGGGCACCCGGCGGATCGAAGCCGGCAGCGAGCAGGCCCTGCTGGCCAGTGAGAAGGACCGCGCCGAGCACATCATGATCGTCGACCTGGAGCGCAACGACCTGGCGCGGGTGGCCCGGACCGGCAGCGTCGAGGTCGAGTCGCTGTACGACGTGACCGCCTGGTCGGGCCTGTGGCACGCCGGCTCGACGGTCGCGGCCACCCTGTCGCCGGGGGCGACCGTCTTGGACGTGCTCGCCGCACTGCTACCGGGCGGGTCGGTGACCGGGGCGCCCAAGCATGCCGCCTGCGGGCTGCTCGCCGGGCTGGAACCGATCGGCCGCGGGCCGTCGATGGGAGCGCTCGGCTTCCTGTGGCCAGGAGGTCTCGACCTCGGGTTGACGATCAGGACGGTGGCGCTCGATGCCGACCGGGTGCACCTGTGGGCCGGCGGCGGGATCACCTGGGGCAGCGTCGCGGCCGAGGAGGTCGCCGAGGCGCATGCCAAGGCCGAGCCGGTCCTGCGGGCGCTCGCTCAGGTGCGGCCGTCGTCCTGCTGAGCCCGCTCCAGGACCGGTTCGCGCCCCGCCCAGGTCGCCCGCAGCACCGACCAGCCGTCGGCCTCGTAGGCCTGGCAGACCGCCAGGTCGTCGTCGACGACGACTGCCACGACCCGACCTTCAGCGAGCCGCCGGAGCAATTGCGGCTTGGCGAGCCGGGCCGGCCGGTGGTCCCTGGTCGCCCGCATCGACAACCGGCCGGCCGGTAGGCCATGCCGGCTGAACCACGCGAGCGTGTCGGCCCGGCAGCGTTCGGGCCGACCGGTGACGTAGACGACCTCGCAGTCCCGGGCGGCCTCGACGGCTAATGCGACGCCCTCAGCGAGCGGCGGATCGTCTGGGGCGGCGGCGAAGAAGGCATCCCAGTCCTTCGGGCGAGTTTCCAGATGGTGCAACCGGTGCCGGACGTCGGCCAGCACCCCGTCGACGTCGAAGACCGC
>JAYSQK010000573.1:0-2989 GCA_043721555.1 Frankiales bacterium | reverse complement strand
CCGGACGCCCGGCAACTCACCGACGCCGTCGAGGTACTGCGCTCGGCCCGGCGACCGCTGTTCGTGGTGGGCGGTGGCGTGCGCTACTCCGGCGCCGGCCCCTCACTGGTCAAGATGGCGGAGGCGTACGGCGTACCGATCGTGGAGACCCCTGCAGGGCGCACCGTCGTGGCACACGACCACCCGTTGTACGGCGGTGCGCTGGGCATCATCGGTGCGACGTCGGCCAACACCCTGGCCGCCGAGGCTGACGTCGTCGTCGCCATCGGCACCCGGCTGCAGGACTTCACGACCGCCTCGTGGTCGCTGTTCCGGGGCGACGTGCAGGTCGTCACCGTCAACGCGGCACGCTTTGATGCGGTCAAGCACAACGCCCGCGCGGTGGTCGGTGACGCGCTCGCCGTCGTTGAGGAGCTGGCCCCGGCGTTGGCCGGCTGGGCCGTCGACCCGACCTGGTCCGCGCGGGCGCTCACCGAGCGGGCGCTGTGGGACGCGCACATCGACGGGTTACGCAAGGGCGTCGCCCCGGACGGTGCGCTGACGTACGCGCAGGTGGTCGGCGTCGTCAACGACGCCAGCGGTCCGGACGACTACGTGCTGGGGTCCTCAGGCGGCTTCCCCGGCGAGCTGCACGGCGGGTGGCGGACGGTGGCCACCCCGGTCGAGGGGCCTACCTCGGGCGCGACGATGGACCTGGAGTACGGCTTCTCCTGCATGGGCTACGAAGTCGCCGGACCTTGGGGTGCGGCGATGGCCCGTGCCCGGACCCATCCGAATGGTGTCGTGACGACGCTGCTCGGGGACGGGTCCTACCTGATGCTCAACTCCGACCTGTACTCCGCGGCCCTGTCCGGGCACGGGTTCGTCGCGATGGTCTGCGACAACGGTGGTTACGCCGTGATCCACCGGCTGCAGACCAACCAGGGCGCCGACGGCTTCAACAATCTGCTCGACGACTGCGCCGGTCCAGGTGCGGCCGCAGGCCTCCGGGTGGACTTCGCCGCGCATGCCGCGGCGCTGGGCTGTCACGTCGAGATGGTTCCGCCCGAGGGCTCAGTCGAGGTTCTCGCGGCGGCCTATGCCCGGGCCCGGCAGGCAGCGGTCGAGCTGCACCGGCCGGCCGTAGTCGTGTGCCGGACCCATCCGGCGACCTGGACCGAGGCGGGATCGTGGTGGGAGGTCGGTGTCCCGGCCGCGCTGTCCGGCCACGCGTCGTACGAGGAGAACAAGGCGCAGCAACTGCGCTGGCTAACGCCTTGACCGGCCGCCCCATGCGGCTCGGACTGGTCGGGTTCGGGGTCGGCGGCAGGTATTTCCACGCGCCGTTCATCCAGGCCGCCGAGGGAGTCGAACTGGTCGGCGTCGTCACCCGCTCCGAAGGGCGCCGGGCCGATCTGGCTGCCGACCACCCGGGTGTACCGGCGTACGACTCCATCAAGGAGTTGCTCGGCGCGGGGGTCGACGCGGTGACCATCACCACGCCTCCAACAACGAGGCGTGCGTTGGTGCTCGCGGCCGTCGCTGCCGGGGTGAATGTGATCGCAGACAAGCCCTTCGCGCCAACGGCCGACGCCGGCCGGGAGCTCGCGGCCGCCGCGGAGGCGGCCGGAGTGGTGGTCAACGTGTTCCACAACCGGCGATGGGACGCCGACGTACGCACCCTTGCTGCGCTCCTCGCGCGAGGCGAGCTCGGGCAGCTGGTCCGGGTGGAGTCCCGGTTCGACCTCGACGACCCGGCGACGCTTGATGCCGGCCCGACCGGTGGGCTGCTGCGAGATCTCGGCAGCCATCTCGTCGACCAGGCCTTGTGGTTGCTCGGGCCCGCTCGCCAGGTTCGGGCCGACCTCGAATGGATCGAGCTCGACGCCGGCCCGACCGATGCCGGCTTCACCATGGTCATCACGCATGCCAGCGGGGTGCGGTCCCATCTGAGCTCGACCAAGTGCAACCGGATCCAGCAGCGGGAGTGGCGGGCGTACGGCAGTACGGGCGGCTACCTGGCAGCTGGAACCGACGTTCAGGCGCAGGCCGTGTTCGCCGGGCTTCGACCGGTCGACCTGGGTCCGGCCTGGGGATACGAGAACGAACCTCACTGGGGGACCCTGACCACGGCGGCCGGCGCGGTCAGGGTGCCCTCGGAACGCGGCGCCTACCAGGACTACTACACCCAGTTTGCGTCTGCGTGGCGAGGCGAGGTGGACTTCCCGGTTCCCGTTGCACAGGCGATCCAGACCCTCGAAGTCCTCGATGCAGCACGGGTCAGCGCCCGCGAAGGCCGCACGATGTTGCTGACCCCGTCCTAGGCGACGCGTGTACAGCGAGGCCCCTGGTCGGTGACGAACGGACCCATGAGATGGCCGTCGCCCTGGCCGCGACGGCCGGACCGGCGGTGCGGTTGGCGCTGCTCGGCGCCGTGTCGGCCGCTGCCGAGGAGATCACCGCCCAGCTGGCCGACGCCCGCGTCAACGCTCAACTCGACGGCGACTCCATCGAGCTCGAGGTCACGCGTGCGCAGGCCGCGCCTGTCCTGCTGGTCGAGGACGGTGACGCCAGCGCCCGGGTCTCGCTGCGGCTCAGCGAGTCCTTGAAAGCGCAGGTTGAGGTCGCGGCCCGGCGCGAGGTCATCTCAGTGAACACCTGCCTCATTCGCGCCGCAGGCGCCGCGCTTGGGCGCCAGCTTCCTGCAGACAACACCACCGGCAACCACCACCACATCACCGGCTGGATCAACGGCTGAGACCGGTGACCGCCATCGTTGAGAGGAACCACCATGAGCACGTTCGCCATCACCGGCCCCATCACCCTCGACGCCCGTCTGGTCCACGGAACGGTGACCGTACACATGCGGGACGACCTCACCGAGGCGACCTTTGCCCTGACGCCACACCGGGGCTCTGAGCACTTCGCCGAGCGGATCACCGTGGCGATGCGGGGAGACACCCTGACCGTCCGCGCCCCCCGCGCGCTGGCCAGCAGGCGCGAACTGCGA
>JAYSQK010000572.1:0-4287 GCA_043721555.1 Frankiales bacterium | reverse complement strand
TGCTCGCCGCGCTCTGAGAGGACCATCTGGGCGTGCGCCTGTTGCTGCTCGCCGACACCCACGTGCCCAGGCGCGCCCGCGACCTGCCGGCCCAGGTCTGGGACGAGGTCGACCGGGCCGACCTGGTCGTGCACGCCGGTGACTGGGTCGATGTCGCTCTGCTCGACGCGCTGTCAGCCCGGGCGAGCAGCCTGCTGGCCTGCTGGGGCAACAACGACGGCGCGGACCTGCGCGCCCGGCTGCCCGAGGTCGCCCGCGCCGAGGTGGGTGGCGTCCGGCTGGCGGTCGCGCACGAGACGGGGGGAGCGGCCGGTCGCGAGCGGCGCGCCGAGCTGGCCCATCCGGGTGTCGACCTGCTGGTCTTCGGCCATTCGCACATCCCGTGGGACACCACGAGCCCCGGTGGCCTGCGGCTGCTCAATCCCGGCTCACCGACCGACCGGCGCCGCCAGCCCTCCTGCACGTATCTGACGGCCGTCGCGGCGGGCGGGGAGCTGCGCGACGTGGTGCTGCACCACCTGCCGGCCCGGAGCTGACCGAGCCGCCTACCCTGCGGCGGCATGACCGCGCCCTCGCTCCTGCCGCTGCCCGCCGGCGTCGCCCGTCACCGGCTCGACGTACGCGGTGGGCCGCTCGCGATCCTCGACGCCCGGCCCGACGGGACCCCGCGCGGGACGGTGCTGATGGTGCCGGGCTTCACCGGCAGCAAGGAGGATTTCCGGTTCCTGCTCACGCCGCTGGCTGAAAAGGGCTGGCGGGTCGTCGCGATCGACCAGCGCGGGCAATACGAGTCGCCGGGTCCGGAGGACGAGGCGGCGTACGCCGTCGATGTGCTCGGTGCGGACGTGCTCGCCCTGGTCGAGGTGCTGGGCGACGGCCCCGTGCACCTGCTCGGGCACAGCTTCGGTGGCCTGGTGGTGCGCTCGGCCGCGCTGCAGGAGCCCCGAGCGGTGCTGGATCTGGTGCTGATGAGCTCGGGCCCGGCTGGTCTGACCGGCCCGCGTACCGCGGCGATGGGCATGCTCCGGCCGGTCCTGGAGCAGGGCGGCCTGCCGGCAGTGGTCGCGGCGGTCGACGCGATCGCCGCCACCGATCCCCGCCACCTGCTGGTCGCTGCGGACCTGCGGGAGTTCCTGCGGGCCCGAATGCTCGCCGGCAGCGCCGCGGCCATGCTCGGCATGGGTGACGCCCTGCTCGGTGAACCCGACCGGGTCGGCGAGCTCGCCGCCCTCGGGCTGCCGATGCTGGTGCTGCACGGGGAGTACGACGATGCCTGGCTGCCGCAGCTGCTAGCCCAGATGGCCCGGCGACTCGGCGCCGAGCATCACGTCGTCGCGGAGGCCCTGCACTCGCCGGCCGTCGAGCAACCCGAGGCCACCCTGGCGGCGCTGCTGGGGTTCTGGGAGCGCTCAGCCGGCTGAGGAGCTCTGCGCCACCTCGAACGCCCAGATGCTCGAACCGGTGGCCGCCGGCCGGGCCCCGTCCGGCCGGTTGGTCGACGCGGCGTGCCCGTCGGCGAACCGCTGCCCATCGCGCCAGGTGACGAAGTCGGCCTTGCTGGCCCAACGGGTGTAGACGAGGTAGTCGCTGGTGCCCTCCACCGGCCGGAGCAGCTCGAAGTGCTCGAAGCCCGGTGCGGTCTCGACCGCGCCCTGACGCGCGGCGAAGCGCTCCTCGAGGGTGGCGGCCGCCCCCTCGGGTACGGTCAGGACGTTGATCGCGACGTAGGCCATGGCTCCATCCTGCCGGGATCGGCTTGCCATGGCACGATTTGGTTGATGAGCGAGCAACTGCTGACGCCGCCTGACCCGGGCCTGTTCGGCCCCGACAGCGTCACCTGGCGGGTCCACAGCGACCCCTCGATGGCGCTCGCCGGGTTGCGCGCGCTGCTCCTGCAGGCGGTGCACCCGCTCGCGATGGCCGGCGTCGCCCAGCACAGCGACTTCCGCACCGACCCGTGGGGGCGGTTGTTCCGGACCGCTGAATACGTCGGGGTGACGACGTACGGCACAACGGCCGAGGCGAAGCGGGCCGGGGCGAAGGTGCGCGGGATCCACGGCAAGCTCGCCGGCATCGAGCCCGAGAGCGGGCACACCTACCGGGTCAACGATCCTGACCTGCTGCGCTGGGTGCACTGCTGCGAGGCGGAGTCGTTCCTGTCGACGGCGGTGCGCTGTGGGCTGCGTCTGTCCGGCGACGAGCAGGACCGCTACTACGCCGAGCAGACCCGGCAAGCCGCGCTCGTCGGGCTGGAGCCGGCCCAGGTGCCGGCCGACCGGGCGGCGATGGCCGACTATTTCCGCGGCATGCAGCCGCAGCTGCGGCTCACCGAGCAGGCGCGGCAGGCCGCGCTGTTCGTCCTGTGGCCGCCGATGCCGGGCAAGATCGGGTTCGGCACACCGGCCAGACCGGCTTGGGTGGCGATCGCCGCGGCGTCTGCAGCGATGCTCCCCCGCTGGGCCCGGCGGCTCTACCGGCTGCCCGGACTGCCGACGACCGACCTCGGCGCCACCGCGATCGGCCTCGCGCTGCGCAGCGGCCTGCTCGCCGTGCCGGAGCGGCTGCGGCACGGGCCGCACGTCAAGGCGGCCCAGCAGCGGCTCGCGTTGTAGCTCAGCCGCCCTCCCGGACGGCGGTCCGCCGCAGGTCGTCGTGCCGCTCCTCCAGCTCGTCGAGCTCGCCCGGGGACGCTGTCTCCACCCGGACCAGCCGGGAGTCCGCCTGCGGCAGGGCGTTGAGGATCTCGTCGAGCTTGCGCTGCACCGCAACCTGCTGGCGTGACGCGGCGTGCTGGAGCGCAAACACCATGACCAGCGTCACCGCCGCCGCGATCGCTTCGAACACCACCAGCACATCCGCGGTGCGGGAGCTCAGGACCGCGCCGACCAGGAACGCCAGGCTCAACGCAGCGGCTGCGGCGGTCGCCGCCGAGGTGGACGACAGCTCACCGAGTCGGTGCACCACCCGGCTCGCCACCGGGTGGTCCGCGCGGGCTGCCTTCTGCCGCTCGGCGCGACGCTTTCGGTCCCCCTGGTTGACGCTCATGCCATCAGTCTGCCGGTTCACCCCGCCGGCTCGGCGAGCTCCTGCGCCAGGCCCGCCCACGGTCGCTTCGGGGTGCCCTGCGCGGCCGGGCAGACCCGCGCGAAGTCGCACCAGGCGCAGGCCCCGGACGGCCGGGCCGGGAACACCTCGTCGGCGTCACCGCCCGCGTCGAGCGCCGCCTTGGCGGCGACCGCCTCGGCCGCGATGGCTTCGGCCCGGCGGACGTGCCGGGCCAGCGAGTCCTCGGTGTGCCGGAAGCGCAGGACCCGCTGCGTCGGCAGATGGTGCAGCTCGACCGTCGCGCACGGCGCGCGCAGGGTGCGGGCGCACGCCAGTGCGTAGAGCGCCAGCGCCAGCGACCCGCGCGCGTCGTCGTCGGTCAGCACCGACCGACCGGTCTTGTAGTCCACGACGACGAGCTCCTCGCCCCGCCGGTCGACCCGGTCCACCCGACCGCTGACCGCGAGCGCGCCGGTCTTGACCGCCACCGTCCGCTCCACGCCGACCGGCTCGTCGTGCGGGTCGAGCCCGCCGGCGTAGCGCTCGACCATCTCCCCGGCCACGCCCCGCCAGCGCTCGGCCTGCGCGTCGTCGGCGAAGCCGTCCCGCTGCCAGCCCCGGTCGAGCAACCCCCTGGCAGCCACAGCCGTACGCCGGGGCAGCGGCAGGTCCCACCAGCGGGCCAGCGCCAGGTGCACGGCCGCGCCGACCGTGTTGTGGGCCCACGGCGGCCCCTTCTGCGGCGCCGGCCGGTCGAGGTAGGTCAGCCGGTAGCGCCGGGGGCAGTCCAGCCAACCCGTCAGCCGCGATGGGGTGCACGCGAACAACCGGGTCGGCATCCCCTCGAGCCCCAGCTGCTGCACGGGTTCATCCTGCCCCGTCGTACGCCCGGCTGCTGCGGACCCTGTGGACAAGTCGGGCCAGCGGGATCGCTACGGGACGCCGTACGTGACGACGCTGGAGTAGCCGGCACCAACGGACGGGGCGAATCCGCCGTGGCCGGCCGCGGCACGTCCGGTTGGCACGGCGGGTTGGCCGTCCGCGCCGATGCCGAGCAGGGCGCGGGTGACGCCTTGCGCGCTGTCCAGCAGGTCGGCCAGCGCCCGATCGATGTGCAACGAAGTGACGGCAAGCAGCGGGGCCCGCTCGGTCAGCGCCTCCAGCACCGCCCTGCGGAGCAGTTCCTTGAGAAAGCTCGCGGTGGCTCCCGCGGTGCCTTCGACGACCCGCTCGATGTCGGCG
>JAYSQK010000571.1:0-4535 GCA_043721555.1 Frankiales bacterium | reverse complement strand
TCCGCTTCTACGCAGGTCTTGCCACCGCGCTCGACGGCCGGATGATCGAGAACTCCCTGCCGGACGAGTACCTGTCCTACACCCGGAAGGAACCCGTCGGCGTCGTCGGCGCGATCATCCCGTGGAACGCGCCCATCGCCGCGTCCGTCTGGAAGATCGGTCCGGCGCTGGCGACCGGCTGCACCATCGTGCTGAAGCCTTCGGAGGAGGCGCCCCTGACGCCCCTGCTCATCGCCGACATCATGGCCGAGGCGGGGGTGCCGGACGGCGTCGTCAACGTCGTCACCGGCACGGGGCTCGAGGCGGGCGCGCCGCTGGCAGCGCATCTCGACGTCGACAAGATCGTCTTCACCGGCTCGACCGCCACCGGCCAGAGCATCATCCGAGCGTCCGCGGGCAACGTGAAGCGGGTCTCGCTCGAGCTCGGCGGCAAGTCACCGCTGATCGTGTGCGCCGACGCGGACCTCGAGCGGGCGGTCCCGGTCGCGGCCATGTCGACCTTCGCGAACTCAGGTCAGATCTGTATCGCGGGCTCGCGCCTGTTCGTCGAGGGCAGCATCTATGACGAGTTCATGGCGCGGCTGGTGGAATTCGCCCAGGGGCTGCGAGTCGGTGATGGCGCTGATCCCGAGACGCAGATCGGGCCGTTGGTCTCGCCCCGCCAGCTCCAGCGCGTCTGCGATTACGTCGCCGCCGGCCGCCAGGCGGGAGCGAAGGTCCTCAGCGGCGGCGAACGCCTGCAGGAAGGCGCCCTCGCCGCCGGGAACTTCTTGCCGCCAACGGTGTTCGCCGACGTCACCGACGACATGACGATCGCTCGGGAGGAGATCTTCGGGCCCGTCATCACCGCCTTCCGCTTCGACCAGCTGGACGACGCGGTCCGCCGCGCCAACGACACGCCGTACGGACTCGCGTCCGGCGTCTTCACCACGAACGTCAACACGGCGCACGCGATGGCGCGGCGGCTGCGCGCAGGAACGGTGTGGGTGAACACCTATCACGCGCTGGACCCGGCGGTCCCCTTCGGCGGCATCAAGTCCAGTGGCTACGGCAAGGAGGGTGGTGTCGAGCACGTCGAGGAGTACCTCGACACCAAGACGGTCTGGCTCCGGCTCGACGAGCCCGGCATCTAACGGGGAGACGAGATGCTGCACCCCGGTTTCACCCCGGCAACCGGCGAGAAAGGACAGTCGTGATGAGAGCAGCAGTCGCCCGCGGACTCGGCCAGGGGTTCGCCGTCGAGGACGTCGAGCTGGCGGCCCCCGTCGGCCGGGAGGTGCTCGTCGAGGTGCGCGCCTCGGGGCTCTGCCACAGCGACCTGCACCTCGTCGAGAGCGACTTCGGTTTCCCCATGCCGGCGGTCTTCGGGCACGAGGTGGCGGGCGTGGTCACACAGACCGGCCCGGCGGCGGTGTCGGTCCGCCCTGGGGATCACGTCGTTGCGTGCCTCCTGCAGTTCTGCGGGCACTGCGAGGAGTGCACCGCCGGCCACAGCTTCGCCTGCGTCACACCGGGGCCGACGCTGCGCGGCACGGACCAACCGGCACGGCTGACGCAGGGCCAGGCGCCCATCACGCAGGCCTACGGCATCGGCGGGTTCGCCGAGCGGGTCCTCGTCCACGAGAACCAGCTTGCCGTCGTCAGCAAGGACATCGGCTTCGCCCAGGCTTGCGTGATCGGCTGCGCGACAGTCACCGGTGCGGGCGCCGCCATCAACGCCGCCCAGGTGCGGGTCGGTGACCTGGTCGCGGTCATCGGCACGGGCGGCGTTGGGCTGAACGTGATCAACGGCGCGCGCCTGGCCGGCGCCCTGCAGATCATCGCGATCGACGTCCAGGAGAGCAAGCTGGCCACGGCCAAGCGCTTCGGCGCTACGCACACGGTGAACGCGGCCGAGGTCGATCCAGTCGCGGCCGTCCGCGAGCTCACCGGACGCGGCGTACATCACGTGTTCGAGGTCGTCGGCCTACCGCGAACCCAGCAGCAAGCGCCGGACATGGCGCGCCCCGGCGGCGGTGTCTGGTTCGTCGGCCTGGCGGAGCCGGGAGCCACCTTGACGGTTCCGTCGTCGTTGTCGATGCTGCGCGCCCACACGAGCATCAGCGGTGTGCACATGGGCTCGACGGACCTCAAGCGCGACATCCCGATGTACGTCGAGCTCTACCTGCAGGGCCGGCTCAACCTGGACGACCTCGTCACGCAGGAGATCGGGATCGGGGACATCGACCTGGCGTACGAGCAGCTCAAGCGGGGTGAGGTCGTCCGATCGGTCATCACGACGTTCTGACCACCGCGACGTCGGACTGCCTGTCGACGGGTGTCGACGACTGTCGGGCGAACTCCGGTACCGTGGCGGGGCGCTCAATCGCAGACCTGACCAGATACCGGAAGTCGATGACGGATGACGTAAAGCCGGAGATCAGCTCGATCTACCGAGACCTGAAGGTCAAGATCATCGGCGGGACGATCGTCCCGGGCACCGCGCTGGTGGAGGGGTCGCTGGCGACCGAGTACCAGGTCAGCAGGTCGCCGATCCGCGAGGCGCTCAGCCGGTTGACGTTCGAGGGGCTCGTCGAGCGCCACGACCGGGCCCTGCGGGTGCGCGTGCTGCGGCCGGAGGAGGTGCTCGAGCTCTACGAGGTCCGGATCGCCCTCGAGGCGGCCGCCGCTCGCGCGGCCGCGCAGCGGCGCACCGACCTCGACCTTGCCCGACTGCAGCGAACTGTCGAGGCGATGAGGGAGCTCGGGCCGAAGGACACCGAGCAGCGAGCCAAGATGGCCCATGCGACGCACTTCGTCATCTGGGCGGCCAGCCACAACAAGGCGCTCATCGACACCCTGGAGGGCGTCCACCAACTGGTCATGGGCCTGGCGTCCACGACGCTGCACTACGAGGACCGGTGGAAGACCTTCCTCGGCGAGTGCGAAGAGCTGCTGGACGCGATCCGCGCGCAGGACGTGGACGTCGCCGGCGAGATAGCGGCCCGGCAGATGACGAACGCCCGCGACTTCCGGGTGCGGCTCTACAGCGCCAACATCGACGAGGTGGACGAGCCCTTCCTCTAGGCCGCAGGGCGAACGACCCCACCGGCTCACGGTCGGACGACGGGCATCGGGCTGTGTTACACGGCCGTCGACCACGGTATACGTTCGCTGCGACACAGCCCGCCGGCAGCCGCCGGCCCTAGCCTGTTGGAGCCTGCATGCCGATCACCACCCGCGCCTCCCTTCTGCGGCAGGCGCCCGGGACCTACGAGACCGCCACCCTGGAGCTGGACGATCCCCGCCAGGGCGAGGTCACCGTCAAGCTCGCCGCGTCCGGGCTCTGCCACTCCGACGACCACATCGCCACCGGCGACATTCCAGTGGGCATGTACCCCTTCGTCGGCGGCCACGAGGGCGCCGGTGTCATCACCGCCGTCGGCCCGCACACGCTCGGCTACGAGGTCGGCGACCACGTTGTCTTCTCGTTCGTACCTGCCTGCGGCCGGTGCCCGTCCTGCGCGCGGGGCCGGTTCAACCTCTGCGACACCGGCGCGAACGCCCTCGTCGGCTCCCGCCCCGACGACCCGACCAGCTTCCGGATGCACCTCGACGGCCAGGACGTCGGCCAGCAGTGCGGCATCTCGACCTTCTCCGAGTACACGACTGCCTCGGTGGACTCCGTCGTCAAGATCGACAAGGATATCCCGCTTCGGGTCGCCGCGCTCGTCGGTTGCGGGGTGCCCACGGGATGGGGCTCTGCCGTGAACGCCGCGCAGGTCGCGCCCGGGGACACCGTCATCATCATGGGGATCGGGGGCATCGGCATCAACGCGGTGCAGGGGGCCGTGCACGGCGGCGCGTCGACGATCATCGCCGTCGACCCCGTCCCGTTCAAGCAGGAGAAGGCCGAGGAGTTCGGTGCGACGCATTCGTTTGCGAGCATCGAGGAGGCCACCGAGTTCGCTCAGTCGATCACGAACGGGCAGGGCGCCGACTCCTGCATCATCACGATCGGTGTCGTGAACGGTGACCACGTCGCGCAGGGCCTGGCGTCGATCCGCAAGGCCGGGACGGTCGTGTTGACTGGGCTGGGCGACCTGATGGCCGTCGGCGCGCCGATCTCGCTGGCGGACCTGACGCTCATGCAGAAACGACTGCAGGGCTCGCTGTTCGGTGGGTGCAGCCCGCGGGCCGACATCCCGTCGCTGCTGCGCATGTACCAGGCCGGAACGCTCAAGCTCGACGAGCTGGTCACCAAGGAGTACACCCTGGACCAGGTGGCCGAGGCGTACGAGGACATGCACGCCGGGAAGAACATCCGCGGCGTCATCATCTTCGACTGAGCCGAGCGACGGGCGGGCGGGACCGTCATCGTGACCGCCGCGGCGGACGACGAGCGCACGGGCCGCCTGCTGGCCGGGCTGGCGCGCAGCCGCGCGACCGGGGCGCCGTGGCTTGCCTGTGCGGCCGGTGTGCATGCGGTGGGGCAGCGGTTGTCGAGCCCGGGGACTGACATCCTCCTCGGGTACGACGCGTGGCCCGGCCCGGCC
>JAYSQK010000570.1:0-2150 GCA_043721555.1 Frankiales bacterium | reverse complement strand
GAGTCTGTCGGTGCTGTCTGAGCAGCGCCACCGGCAGGTGCTGGCCGCGGTCCTGGCCGCCGACCCGACCCTGACGACGGCTCGGGTCCAGGCGGCCTTGGCGATGGTCGCCAGCAGGCCGGCGGCGCTGCGCAGCCTGGCCACCGCCCTGGCCGATGACCCGAGCGCGTTGAGCATCGGGGCACCACCGAAGGTGGGTGAGCTCGTCCAGGTGCTCCAGGCGCAAGGAGTGACCTCGCTGCCCGTGCCGCAGTGCAGCCGCTGCCAACGGCAAGGTCTGGAGTTGACCCGATCCTCAGCAATAGGTGGAGTTTGCGCCCCATGCCGACGCCGTGAGCTCGCCGAAGCCTGCGCTCGGTGCGGGGTCGTGAAGCCCGTCGCGGGCCGCGACGACCAACGACGTCCGCTCTGCGCGCGCTGCGCCGACCGGCCCAAGCGCGAGTGCGGCCGGTGCGGCCGGACCCGACCCATCGCGCGGCGCGCTCACGACGACCAGCCTGACATCTGTGACCTGTGTTTCTGCCTCCCGGTGGCGGTCTGCTCGGGCTGCGGCCGACGGCGTCCCTGCAGCTTCGCGGGCACCGACAACCCGGTCTGCACCCGCTGCTCACCACGACGCACCGCAGCTTGCGCCCGCTGCGGCCAGCACAAGCCTCCCGCCGCGAACTGGCCCGAAGGGCCGGTCTGCGACCCCTGCTACGTCAAGGCCCTGCGTCACCGCGGGACCTGCAGCAGCTGCCTCACCCAACGACGCCTGGTCAGCCCACCAGGACCTGACGCCACGATCTGCGCGGACTGCGCCGGGCTACCGACCAGTCACGTCTGCAGTGACTGCGGTCTGGAGGACAAGCTCTACGAACGCGGACGCTGCAACGACTGCGCGTTGCGCCGCCGCACCGGTGAACTGCTCCGCGCCGGCAACGCCGACATTCCCCTCGCGCTCCTCGCGGTCCACGACGCCATCATCGCGACACCGACGCCACGGACCGCCCTGAACTGGCTGCGCAACGGTGCCGGCGCGGCCGTCCTGGCTGATCTCGCCGCCGGCACCACCACGATCAGCCACGCCGGGCTGGACAGCCACCCCCGCCAAGGAGGCGCCAACTACCTCCGCCACGTGCTCGTCGCCGCGCAGGTGCTGCCAGCCCGCGACGAAAGCCTGGCCCGGCTCGAAGCCTGGGTCACCACCACCCTGCTCGCAGGCGTCGAACACCCCGAACACCGCCGGCTGCTCCAGGCCTACGCGACCTGGCGAGCCCTGCGAAAGGCCCGCCGCCGAGCCGAGCTCAACCACACCGGCCGGACCCCGACCAGCTACCCCCGCACCCAGTTGATCGTCGCCGGCCGTTACCTGAACTGGCTCAACCAGCAAGACCTCACCCTGGCCCAGTGCCGCCAAAGTGACGTCGACCTCTGGCTCGCCGACGGACCCGCCGGCTACCCGATCAGGGACTTCCTCGGCTGGGCCGCCGAACACCGGCACTGCCCCACGATGATCGTGGCGACCATCGGCAGGACGACCGGAACCGCCACCGACCCCGACGAGCGGTGGGCGCTGGTCGCCCGCCTCCTGCACGACGACTCCCTGGACCTCACCGACCGCGTCGCTGGCAGCCTGTTGCTCTGCTACGGCCAGCAACTGTCCCGCATCGCGCTGATGACCACCGACCAAGTACACCAGCACCACGGCCCCGATGCCGTCGTCTCCCTGCGCTTCGGAGCCCACGACATCACCGTCCCGGAACCACTGTCCGGCCTGCTCACCGAACTCCTCGGCAGCCGCCGCAGCCACCTCGGAGTCGGCTCGCCCGCTACCAGCCCGTGGCTCTTCCCAGGACACCTACCAGGCCGACCCATCAACCCCTCACGGCTCGGTGAACGCCTCCGCCAGCTCGGGGTCCGCGCCCTCCCAGGACGCCGCGCCACCCTGCTCCAACTCGCCGCCGAGGTCCCCGCCGCCGTCCTCGCCGAACTGCTCCACCTGACCCCCGGAACCGCCACCCGATGGACCCGAGACGCCGGCGGAGACTGGTCCCGCTACGCCGCTGACCTCGCCCGCAGGAACGATCACCAACCCTGACGAATAGCAACGGTCACGGGCAACCCCACAGAGCTATTCGACGAGATCACAACACTGCTGGTTACCAGTA
>JAYSQK010000569.1:0-2748 GCA_043721555.1 Frankiales bacterium | reverse complement strand
TTCGGCCTGGTGCAGTCGCTGATGCGCATCGACCTGCTCGTCGTGACGGGCACCACGCCGTTCATCACCGGCGCGATCGGCACCCGCAACATCAACCTGCCGGGCAACGGACCGCAGGACTTCACCATCAACGGCGTGCAGGTCACGCTGCTGATCGGCGGCGTGCTCGCGATGGTCGTCGGCCGGGCGTCGTTCCGGCAGATGGACGACCGGCCGGGGGTGCCGCTGCGCTCGGATCTGCTCAACCTGCTGCGCCGCCACACCCCGTCGTACGCCGGGACCTTCGTCGTCCTGGAGGGCGGTGAGGGCGCCGGGAAGTCGACCCAGCTGCACCTGCTCGCGACCTGGCTCGAGGCCGCCGGGCACGAGGTCGTCGTCACCCGCGAGCCCGGCGCGACCCCGACCGGGGCGCGGATCCGGGCGCTGCTGCTCGACCCGGCCACCGGCGACCTCGCGCCAAGGGCGGAGGCGCTGCTCTATGCCGCCGACCGGGCGCAGCACGTGGCCACGGTCCTGCGGCCGGCCCTCGAACGCGGCGCGGTCGTGCTGTCGGACCGCTACGTCGACTCCTCGCTGGCCTACCAGGGCGCCGGCCGCGAGCTACGGGTCGACGACGTGGCCAAGCTGTCGACCTGGGCCACCGAGGGGCTGCGTCCCAATCTGACCCTGTTGCTCGACATCGACCCCGAGATCGGCCTTGCCCGGGCCGGCGGCACACCCGACCGGATCGAGGCCGAGTCGTTGGAGTTCCATCGCCGGGTACGGGCCGAATTCCTCACGCTGGCGCAGGATGCGCCCGGGCGCTATCTCGTGGTGGCCGCGGACCAGCCGGCTGAGCTGGTCGCCGCCGCCGTTCGGGCCCGGATCACCGAGTTGCTGCCGGCGTACCACCCGGCGCCGACCGCGCCGTGAGCGTCTTCGATTCGCTGGTCGGTCAGGAGGCCGTCATCGAGCAGTTGCAGGCCGCCGCCCGGGGGGTCGGCATGACGCACGCGTGGCTGTTCACCGGACCACCCGGCTCGGGCCGGTCGGTGGCCGCCCGGGCCTTCGCCGCCGCGCTGCAATGCACCGACGCCGGCTGCGGCCACTGCTCGGCCTGCCAGCAGGCCCTGGGCGGCACCCACCCGGACGTCGCTGTCGTCGTGCCCGAAGGGCTCCACCTGTCGATCGCCGACGCCCGCGAGGTGATCGGCCGGTCGTCCCGCGCCCCCACCCGCGGCCGGTGGCAGGTCACCCTGATCGAGGACGCCGACCGGATGGAGGAACGCACCTCCAACACGCTGCTCAAGGCGATCGAGGAACCGCCGCCGCACGGCGTCCTGCTGCTCTGCGCACCGTCCGTCGAGGATCTGCTGCCAACGATCCGGTCCCGCTGCCGGCTCGTCCCGCTGCGCACCCCGCCGGCCGCCGATGTCGCCGACGTCCTCGTCCGCCGGGACGGGGTCGACCCGGCGATGGCGGCCTTCGCGGCAAGGGCGGCGCAGGGGCACATCGGCCGGGCCCGGCGGCTCGCGACCGACGAGCAGGCCCGTCGCGAGCGTCAGGACGTGCTGTCGCTGCCCCGATCGCTCGGCTCGGTCGGCGCCTCGCTGGCCGCCGCCAAGGACCTCGTCGATGCCACCAAGGCCGAGTCCGACCGACTCGCGAGCGGCCGGGACGTCGCCGAGCGGGAGTCGCTGTCGACCGCGCTCGGCGGTGGCGCGACCGGCAAGGGCTACACCGGCAGTGCGCCCAAAGGAGGCGCGGGAGCCCTGAAGGAGCTGGAGAAGCGGCAGAAGTCGCGGGGCACCCGCACCCAGCGCGACGCTCTGGACCGGGCGCTGGTGGACCTGGCCGCGTTCTACCGCGACGTGCTGTCGCTGCAGCTCGGGGCGGGCGCGGCCCTCGTGCACGGCGACCTCGCCGAACAGGCCGCGACGATCGCCCGGGCCACCACCCCGGAGGGCACCCTGCGCCGCATCGACGCGGTGCTTGCCTGCCGCACCGCCATCGACGCCAACGTCGCCCCGCTGCTCGCGGTCGAGGCGATGGCCCTGGCCGTCCGGGCCGGCTGACTGTCCCGGCGTACGGTCTGGCGATGGGTCGGGTGTGCGCAGTCAGCTTCAGCCGCTACGGCCGGTTGCATTACGCCGACCCCGGTGCGTTCGATCCGCAGGTCGGCGACAAGGTGCTGGTGCCAACCGATGACGGGCCTGAAGTGGCCGAGTGCGTCTGGGCTGCGCAATGGACCGAAGCGGACGGATTCCCGGTGCTGGTCGGCCTGGCGGGGGCCGCCGACCTCGCCCGGGACGAGGCCAACGCGCGGCGCAAGGCCGAGGCGAGGGTGGCAACCAAACGGCTGGTGCGCGAGCACGCGCTGGTGCTGAAGGTCGTCGGGGTCGACGTCCGGGACCGGCAGGGGGCGCTGACGGTCTACTTCACCGCACCGGGGCGGGTCGACTTCCGCGAGCTGGTGCGCGATCTGTCCCGCACCCTCGCGACGCGGGTCGAGCTGCGCCAGTTGTCGGCCCGCGACGAGGCCAAGGTGCAGGGCGGCATCGGTCCGTGTGGGCGCGACCTGTGCTGCGCGACGTTCCTCAAGGACTTCGAACCGGTCAGCCTGCGGATGGCCAAGGACCAGGACCTGCCGCTCAACCCGATGCGGATCTCCGGTGCCTGCGGCAAACTCATGTGCTGCCTGAAGTACGAGCACCCGCTCTACGCCGAGTGGAAGGCCGACGCGCCGAAGGTCGGCGCGACCGTCGAGAC